>CALXNS010000056.1 GCA_944389815.1 uncultured Victivallis sp.
CTTCAAAAAGAGCCACAACGGATGATCGGAATATTTCAATTCATCCAGCTTCGTAAAATCAGCCGGCGAAAGTTTTCCATCCCGCGCCTTCATCAGCAGCAATCCCGGCAACGCCGCAGGATCTCCCGCTTTCACTCCGGCATTCAAATGCAGATACATCTCCTCTTTCGAGATTTTCCGGGGCTTCGAATTCCACTCAGGGAAGGCAAGAATATATTTGATCAGTTCATAATGAGCCGGGCAATATCCGGAAGCAATCGCATAATCGACAAACAGAAGATCATTTTTCCGCGGATCGGCGCTCAGCACATGGAAAATCGTATCGATCGAATGTAAATACTTAAATGAAATCAGCCAATGCTCCCGGTGCCCGATATCCAGAAAAGCTCCCAAAAAAGACCCGGTATCATGGTCCGAGACATCAAAATCGATATCGTTACCGGTATTTAACCTGGTTCTCAAGCCGATTATATTAAGAGGCTTAAGTGAATATGGATAAATTTTTTTTAAAAAGTCCGGAATAAACCACGGGCGCTTCAGAGCATCCCATTGCATCCAGCCGTGCAGAATGAGTGCAGGTGAATATCGATATTTTGCGGCGTCTTCCATACATTTGATTGCTTTTTTCAAATCCGGTTCAACGCCGTAACCGCGAAAATAACAAACTCCCAGCTGATAGAGCGCCAGAACATGTTTTTCTTTGGCTGCGCGTTCCAGAAGTTCCAGCGCTTCGGCCGGATCCGGGTTTGAACCGTAGAGCAGCCGCAGCGCCCAGGCGTATTGAAGATCGGGGTTTTTATGCTGCCGGATTTCGCGAGCCAATCAATCCGGTTGATCGTTTTTCACCATACTGTAATAATTTCCGTAGGGATACGGCGAAAATCCGGCGGGAGGCGCTTCTTCCATCAACTCTTTTTTAGACGACGCCATACGAACGACGGGAGCGGAAATTTCCAGATATTCTTCCCGATAATGCCGGGAATAACGATCTTCCTGGGTGAGAATGCCGAAACTGCGAACCTCTATCGGCGAGTGTCCCGTCACCGGAATTTCATCATGGTAACTGAAAAGAAACACTCCATTTTGATAATAATCCAGCGTACCGCTCATCGTATCGAAAACCAGACGATAAGACTTCGGTTCAAACGCCGGTGTCAGAATAAAAGTCGGGATAGAGGAATGTGGCAGTTCATTCTCGTTAAATACACGCCAATGCCGGGTGGAAAAAGAACGCAGAAACCAGGAATTTGTCAATTCCGCCAAACCGTTCAGATCTCCGTAATCGGTATTGATGTTGTTTTTTTCGCTGCGGGCCAGAAAAAAACGAAAGTCCGGAGTCTCTTTGCGATCCAGTGCAGGAAATGCACGGACTTTAAAGTCAATTGCGACATAACGCCAGTTCCGTTTCGAATTCTTCAGGAATCCGAACCGCAGCAATCCGCCTCCCATGCGCGGCGGATTCTTACATTTCCGGCAAATTGCGCAATCACACTGATCCTTGTGTTCGGGATTTGGGGTCGCAATCAATTCATAACTTTTGCTCTCATCGAACCGATAAAGCGCTCCGAGCGGCGTGTCAAATAATTTCTTTACTCCCCCTTTCTCCTCCCATTCCCCGGGAAAGACGGCGATTTCCGCAATCAACGAACAGGCGGAAAAAATTACTGAAACATATAATGCGATCCGTCTGATCATGGTATTTGCTCTCCCGTCACATCTAAAAATGCTTCCCGGCGACCGCGTTCCGGTTCATATCGAAAACCGGATTGAATTCAATATAGATTCCGTTTCAAATATTTACAAATTCCGAAATAAATTTTCTCTTTTCTTCGAATCTCTCTCTCCTCTGCAAATAACTGATTTCACTCTAATTTTATTGCGGTTTCCCTGAAAAATCTTCCTCAGTGATTGTGTTTTCCATCTACGACCATGGAATCCGCTTCACGATCTCACTTTTCCGTTTTCTTTCCTGGAGAATTTCCCAATACTGAAAATAATAATAAAATAATAGAAGAAATATAGAGCAGCAGTAGAGTTTCGGCTTTTCTGTTAATAATTTTTTTATTGCTTCATGGATCGAAAGTTAAATGATCCATCACCTGTCAACAACCCTGCTGACCGGCTCTTGATTGCTGTGTATCATTTTTTTTGTTCACCGCCGGTTAACCATTTATTAACAGATTATGAACGAAGTTGTAATCAATTGCGGACGATTGAAGAGATTCGTGCCGTTTTCAATGGATTTCCGGAACGGAACACAGCAGCGTTTTCCGCCGGTTCAAATTGTTTTCGCCGGGTGAAATGAACAAAAAAAAAATTTATTGATGGAACGGTTGTTTTTTTTCGGAAAGCGGTTAAATTATAGTGAACGAATCAAAGATTGGAGGCTGTCTAAATGAAGTTTACTGTAAACCGTGAGAAACTGCAGAAGGCGTTGCAGCGGGTGGGAAGCATCATCGGGTCGCGTTCGATGCTTCCGGTTCTCGGGAATGTGTTGATCCAGGCGGAAGAAGGCGGTCTCACATTGACGACGACGGATCTGGAAATCCGCATTTCCACCCGTCTGGAGGCGGTCGTTGAAGAGAGCGGCGCAACGACGGCGCCGGCGCGGAAGCTCGCTTCCCTGGTCGGATGTTTCGTCGGAGCCGATGTTGTCTTTGAAGTAGATGAGAAAGATCACATCAAAATCCGCTGCGGCACCAGCCATTTTACGCTGCTCGGGCTGCCGGCCGTCGATTTTCCGGCCGCCGGTGAGTTTAATGCCGTACGCGAAATCAAGATCAAGGAAGTGGAATTCAAACGCATGGTCGGCGCGATTTCCTACGCCGTGAGCGTCGATGATTCGCGGAAGACCCTGACCGGATTGCTGCTCAGTGCCCGCGATTCCTCTATCACTCTCGTGGCGACCGACGGAAAGCGTCTCGCCATGCAGGAGAAAACTCCGGAATCGATTACCGGTGGTGACGGTGATTCGATCATTCCGCTCAAGGCGGCCTCCGAAGTGCGCAGGTTGCTGGAAGGCGATGCGGTCATGAGTGTGGAAATCGGCGAAAAGCAGTGCCGGTTCAATGCGGCCAATTTCGAATTGACCACCAAATTGATTGAAGGGAATTATCCGAACTATCGTCAGGTGGTTCCCCCGTCGTTCGCCCGGACGATCGAAGTGCCGACGGCGGTGTTTCTGGCCAAGATCGAGACGGTTTCACTGGTGTTGTCCGATTCGACGTCGTTCATCATTCTGAAGTTTGAGGACAATCAGTTGAAACTTCAGGCGTCGAGCGCCGAGGTCGGAGAAGGCAGCGACGTGGTGGAAGTGGCGTACGACGGCGAACCCTTCGAAGTTTCGTTCAATCCGGTGTTTCTGGCGGATCCGTTGCGGAACTGTGATGCGGATACCATTCGCATGAAACTGAATGATCCGCTCAATCCGGTGGCGATCGAAGGCGGCGAAGGATTTCTCTATGTAATCATGCCGATCCGCAAAAAATAAAAATTGTGGTTCTGATCGAGACATTGAAAGCTGCCCGTTTCCGCAATTGTGCGGAAGGGATCTTCCGATTTTCAAGTGATAAAGTGGTCTTCACCGGTCCGAATGGATCGGGGAAGACCAATTTGCTTGAAGCGATTTATTTTTTAAGCATATTGCGCTCCTTCCGAACGGTTTCCGGGCGGGAGTTGATTCAACTTGGGGAACGCGGTTTCGATCTCGGCTGCCGGCTGCGGAAAGGGGCGTTCCGTGAGGAATTGCGCGTTGTCCAATGGGCGGACGGCAGGCGGGAAATTTCAATAGACGGCAACCGTTTGCGACGTTCAAGCGAATTCATCCGGGAGTTCCGTGCGGTGGTCTTCGTCCCGGAGGATCGAAATATTCCAGGCGGGAGTTCGTCATATCGCCGTCGTTTCTTCGATATGCTCATTGCGACGCGGGAAGGCGATTATTTAAGCGCGCTTTCCAATTACAATCGCGCGCTTTCCCAGCGCAATCGTGCCTTGAAGCGGGTGGAGAAACCGGAAATAGCCGCGGTGTTTGAACCGGAACTTGCCCGGCATGCGCCGTTGATTTCATCGCGCCGGCGGCTGTATGCGCAATGGATTGAAGAAGAAGTCAACACGCTGCTCACGGCGGAGAACGGCTTGGAATTTCGCATCCGTTATAAATGTGATTTCCCGGAAGACGAAGCGGAATTTCTCACGTTGCTGCAGAAAAATCGGGAAAAGGAACGGATTCGCGCCTGCACAAGTATCGGGCCGCAACTGGATGAATTCGAATTTCTGCTGAATGGAAGGGCGCTTCGTTCCTACGGTTCGACCGGTCAGATCCGGATGATCGCATTGCTGCTGAAATTGGCGGAATTTAATTTATTCCGCCGTTCGGGAGATGGATTTCTGGTGGTGTTGGCGGACGATGTGACCGGTGAACTGGATGAACGCAACAAAGAGCTTTTTCTTCAGACGATCTCACATGCTGATCAGCAATTTTTCACTTTTACGGAATTTCCGGCTTTTTTGGCGGGAGCGCAGGAAATGAACGTTTTCGAGATGATAAAACAAAAATAACGGATTGTAAGATATTTAAAATTAATATATTGTAAAAATAACGGAGAAGTGTCGGAAAAATGACGATACAGAAAAAAGGTACCATTATTGTTCTTTCCGGACCGAGTGGAGTCGGAAAATCCACGTTGATCGGAGAGGTTCGGAAAAATCTGCCTGATTTGAAATTTTCCGTTTCGTGCACAACCCGTGCGCCGCGTTCCGGAGAACAACATGGAGTACATTATTATTTTTTGACCCAGGAAGAATTCGCCCGCCGCGTCTCCGCCGATGAATTCGTGGAACATGCCCAGGTCTTTGCAAATCGATATGGCACGCTTAAAAGTGAAGTTCTTCAATCGATTCGCCGGGGAGAGACGGTTATCCTCGATATCGATGTGCAGGGCGCAATGCAGATTCGCGCGGCTGCGGAAAGAGATCCGGAACTCGCCGCCGGAACGGTCTTCGTTTTCATCGGTCCACCATCGGTCGAAATATTGGAGAAACGGTTGCGCGGCCGGGCGACGGATTCGGAGGAACAAATTTCAATGCGTTTGAAAAACGCCTGCCATGAGCTTGCTTTCTGGAACAAATACGATTATCTTGTAATCAATGGAAATCTGGAAAAGGCGGTTGAAGAAATGACCGCGTTGTTTCGTTCTTTTGCATTGCGTACGGCGGTTTATCCGGAGGAATTGTTCCATGAGTGAAAGAAAATCGATCGTTCTCGGCGTCTGCGGCGGCATCGCCGCTTATAAAAGTGCCGCTCTCTGCAGCAAACTTACCCAACTTGGAATCGATGTGCAAATCATCATGACGGAAAATGCCGCTCGATTCGTTTCCGAGTTGACGTTTCGTACGCTTTCCCGTCGGCCGGTCATCACTTCGTTGTGGGAAGAACTCGGCGAATGGAAGCCCGAACATGTCGCTTTGTCCGCCCGGTGCGGATTGTTTGCAGTTGCTCCGGCAACGGCGAATTTTATTGCAAAATTCGCCTGCGGCATCGCCGACGATGCGCTTACGACCTTCGCGGCGACCTTCAACGGACCGGTATTGCTGGCTCCGGCAATGAATCCGGAAATGTGGCGACATGCCGCGTGTGTGGAAAACGTGGAGAAATTGCGCCGGCGCGGCGTTCATTTCATCGGTCCGGAACGCGGTCACGTCGCCTGCGGTGATGATGGACCGGGACGAATGAGTGAACCGGAACGCATTCTGGAATATTCACTCCAGCTTTTTAAAACTTCCGAATCATTGTGACAGAATGCGAGTGAAGCGAAGTGGATGATTTCCATTTCCTTGGATGAAATTCACTCCTGACGTGACGCTGCTGCTGCGTGAATTTCAGAGAATTTCAGCGATTTTCCGCATTTTTTTCATTTTTCCGCTGCTGTTGCTGGAAATGAAGTGGGGAAAGTCCGGTTTTCCGTTTGAAAAGACGCGAAAAATAAAAACGGTCTTCAAATCCGAGAAGTTGCGCAAGCTCCTTGACTGAAACCGGCGAATAAGTCAGCAGATGTTCGGCGGTTTCAATTTTTCGTTCAAGTAAATATGCAATCGGAGAAATGCCGAAATCACGGCGGAAAATCCGCAGCGTCTGCGCCTCGGAGCGATGAATGAGCCGGGCAAGTTCCGCCAGGGTCGGAGGATGTTCCCGCAGATGCTGTTCAAGATGATCGCGGAGAATTTCCCCCTCTTCGGAGAGACGAGGCAGATTGGAATGCAGTTTTCGATGAAACACCGCAAGTTCCCGGATGATGCGGATCAATACTGCGGCGCCTTCTCCGTCCTGCGCCTCTCCATTGAGCGGTTCTAGCTCCGAAAGCCCCCGACGGAAAAGATCGGTCAAATCGGCCCCCGGAAAGTAAATGACGTTCTGCAATCCGTATGATTGAAGAATTCCTTCCATGGCGCTTCCTGAAGCATTGAACCAGTGTTTGACCCACGGTTCCTTATCGTCGGAATAATAACAGTGATCGGTTCCAGCGGGAATGAGATAACAATCTCCCGCCGCCGGATGAAAGACCGCACCCTCGACTTCAAGCGTGCCGCGACCGGATTCGACCGCTTCAAAAACGTGAAACATCGAATTGCGCCGTTCGATCCGGTAGCTGCCGTCGCAGTAACTGCTGCCGGCGGCCTGCACGTGAAGTTCCGGGTCGCCTTCCAGATGCCAGAGTACGGAAAATTTTTCAAACATGATTGGATTGTCCATTCAATTGTCAATTATATCCATTTTTATCCGCATGGAGTGCAGGTATAATATATACAGCGCAGGAAAAAAAACAAGGAGTCCGGAAAAATGGTTACGACGATAAGTTATGAATCCGGTGAAATGATTTCTCCCATTCCGCGCCCGGAACATCCGCGCCCGGAATGTTTCCGCAAGGCGTGGATCAATCTGAACGGCGAATGGCGTTTCGTTTTCGATTTCGGCCAGAGCGGTCTGGAAAGGGGAGTTCACCGGGAAGAATTTGAAGGAGAAAAAATAATTGTTCCGTTTCCGCCGGAGAGCACGCTTTCCGCAGTGGGATATACTGATTTCATTCCGGCGATGTTCTATCGGCGCGAGATTTGCGTTCCCGGGGTGTGGCGCGGAAAACAAATTCTGCTCCATTTCGGCGCGGTCGACTGTGAATGCCGGGTGTTTCTCGACGGTGTGGAAGTTGGAAGCCATCTGGGCGGACAGACTTCGTTCGACGTCGATCTGACCGAACATGTCCGGTTCGATCAGTCGCAGCAATTGACCCTTTACGTCCGCGACGATCTGCGCTCCGGACTGCACGGCGGCGGCAAGCAATCCCACACCTTCGCTTCCGAAGGATGTTTCTACACCCGGGTTACCGGCATCTGGCAGACGGTCTGGCTGGAAGCGGTCGCATTCGCCGGATTGCGTCGTTTCCGGGTGGTGGCCGATTATGACAACGGTGCGTTTTTCATTACGCCGGAATTTTACCGGATGGAACCGGGAAACCGATTCAAAGTTGTCGCGTTCGCCGACGGCGAAATGGCCGGGAGCGCTTCCGGCGCCGCGGCGGACGGCATTCCGCTGCGGCTGGAATTGCAAAAGAAACGCGAATGGAATCCGACGGATCCGTTTCTCTACGATTTGAAGTTGCGGGTGCTCGATCCCGCCGGAAGCGTAGTCGATGAAGTGCTCAGTTATGCCGGATTGCGGAAGATCTGCTGGAGCGGAAACAAGCTTTATTTGAACAATCGGGAAATTTTCCTGCGATTCGTGCTCGATCAGGGATTTTATCCGGACGGCATCTGGACCGCACCCGACGATGCGTCGCTGCGGCGCGATATCGAACTTGCGATGCAGGCCGGGTTCAACGGCGCCCGGCTTCACCAGAAGGTGTTCGAACCGCGTTACCATTACTGGGCGGACAAACTTGGTTACCTTACCTGGGCGGAATTCGGCAGCTGGGGGATCAACTGGAGTCAGTCCGAGGCACGGTCGAATTTTCTTGACGAATGGCGCGAAGCGTTGCTGCGCGACTTCAATCACCCGTCGATCATCGGCTGGACGCCGTTGAACGAAAGTTGTTCGCCGGCGGAGACCGCGGTCGCCGCGGCATTCCCGACTCAGGAGGCGTGGGATCATTATCGCATCTGGGTTACCAGAATTTATGATCTGACCAAATCGCTCGATCCGACCCGTCCGGTCAACGACTGCAGCGGTTATCTTCACGTCAAAACCGACCTCTGGACGGTGCACGCCTACCGGGAGGATCGTAAATCGTTGAAAGATGCATTGTTTCCGGAAGCGGGCGGTGTGATGAGCCACATTCCGTCGCGGGAAACGAAATATTCCGGTCAGCCGTATTTGAACGATGAATTCGGCGGTTTCCGGCTGGAAACGCCCGGCGCCGAAGGCGAAGGATGGGGTTACTACGGAGTTCGGATCACTGATCCTGCCGAACTCTGCCGGAGAATCGCTGATCAGACCGCCTGCATGATCGAGGTGGACAAACTGGCCGGTTACTGCTATACGCAGCTTACCGACGTCGAGCAGGAGCGCAACGGCCTTTACCGTTATGACCGTTCCGCGAAGGTTCCCGACGGAATGTTGAACGCCGTTTTCGGAAAGAAACCGGAAAATTCCGCGTGGTAAGAATAAAAGAGGAGAACGATTGTCGCCATGGAAAAAGCTATACCGTTGTCAAACGTAATCTCCCGTCCCGGACGGTCCGGATTGAAAAAAAGTTTCCGTTGCAATTTTATTGAAAACGTTGTAATGTTTCAGAAAGGAGATGTTGCCATGATTTCGGGAGAAGAAAAAAGTAAAATGCGTACAATTATGCTGCGAAACTTTACTTTAATCGAACTTTTAGTAGTTATAGCGATTATCGCGATTCTTGCAGCGATGCTGCTTCCGGCGTTGAATCAGGCGCGGAACCGGGCGCGTGACGCAAGCTGCCTCAACAACGTCAAACAGATCGGCGGATTCATGCAGATGTACGTCGATGACAATGCCGGTATTGCGCCGTGTTACTGGAAAAACGGCTGGCAGGGGGCGAAGTGGCAGGATCTGCTCATGCTTTATTACCGCAGTGGTTCCGAGCTGGAAGACTGGGGGCATTTCGACAAGGAGAGCAAACGGCCGTATGGGATTTTCGCGTGTCCGGCGTCGCGTTATATGCCGGAGGTGGATTATGATGCCGGGATGCTGTCGCGCCATTACGGCGTCAATCGCCTTTACGCCAGCGACAACGGCATGTGGGACAATGCGGCGACTCCGGTTGCCCGGCGCCCCGATAAACTTAAGAAGATTGCCGAACGCGCCATGGTATTCGACATCGATTTCATGACGGCGTGGGCGCCAATGACCGCCGCGGACACCTGGTCGCTTCTGTCGCTCTGGGGAACCGATGGAATTCCGTTCCGCCACAGCAATGTTTCGATGAATGTGGTGTATGCCGACGGCCACGCCGCCAACCGCCCGCGTAACGGTTTCCCGGACAACCGCTGGATGGAGCCGGCGTTCTGGGGGATCTGGGAAGATAAAACGTCGGATGACCTTTGATGAAAAAAATTGTTGCAATAATTGGTCTCGCGCTCGTCGGGCTGTTCGCTTCCGCGGCGGGAATTGAACCGTTGGCCGGCGGCGCGTTCCGGGTGGAACATGCGCTCTTCAAGGTGACGCGCTACACCGCGAACTGGGCCGGGATGGTTTATCCGGGCGAAGAGGAGGGAAATCACCTGAAACTGAGCCGGCATGATGACAACTGGAATTACACCTTTGTGTCGACCCCGGCGGCGCCGACGGCCTCGCTTTCGCTGCAGATGACGATTCCGGCATACCGTTTCTTCGGGAAACCGGTCGTCATCAACGACGAAACCGAATTCCTCTATCCGGAGAAAGTCGGGGAATCACCGATGCTTGCCGAATACGACAATGTGAAGAGTCTGGCATTGCCGTTGACCGAGGGGGTGTTGAAGTTCGAGATTCCGTCGGGAACGAAGGTGCATTTGCTGGATTTCCGGATGTATCAGCTCGAAGATTACGCGCTGCGGCTGCTTTTTTCGCCGGCGGAGGGGGATATTGCCCGGGCGGAATTGAGATTCCGGATGCAGTATGTGCCCTATCAATCCTATGCGTTCGATCTGCGGCGCGCCGCCAACATGGGATTTGCCGACGAGAAGGCCGACGACCGCAAAGGGGGCTGGACCGATCAGGGACCGGACAACGATCTGCGGGCGTTGAAACCGGGACGGCTCGACGCGGCGCCGGCGCGGTTCGAAATTCTCGATCCGGCGAAGAATCGCGGCAAAAGCTGTATCGCTCTCGGCGGCGGCGGGCGGGAATATTTCCCGCGTGAGGCGGAAATTTCCGGGAACGGGCAACGGTTCCGGACGCTGTTGCTGCTTCATGCGCTCGCCTGGGCGCGCAACGGCGAAGTGGGAAAAATCACCGTGGAATTCCGGGATGGTTCCAGTTGCGTCATTCCGGTTGCGGGCGGCCGCGACGTGGGCGACTGGTGGAATCCGTCGCCGTGTGCCAACGGGGTTGTGGCGTGGCGCGGTTCCTCGCGGGAAGGGAATCCGGTCGGATTGTTTCTTTCGGCGTTTCCGGTGCCGAACAAACCGATCCGTTCGTTGAAATTCGAATCCAACGGCTCCTCGGTCTGGATGATTGCGGCCCTTTCCGGTTCGACGGAACGTGTCGCACTGGAGGCGCCGCTGGAGTACCGCGCCACCCGCGGCGACGACTGGCGCGTGATCGACAGCGACCGCGAAATTGAACCTGGTTCGGCGCTGGATTTTTCGTTTCTGCTGGACGCGCCGGCGGGGAAGGACGGTCGTGTCGTAGTGGCGGGCGATCATTTTGAACTGGAAAAACGTCCGGGCGTGCCGATCCGTTTCTACGGTGTGAACATCTGCACCGGAGCGAATATCGTCACGCATGAGGAGGCGGAAATCCTGGCCGAACGGTTGAGCCGGATTGGTTACAACGCGGTCCGCTTCCACCATTTCGACGATTTTCTGAGGACGCCGGAACAGCTCGATCAATTCTTCTATCTCTGGGCGCAGCTGAAGAAACGCGGATTGTACGCGACGCTGGATTGTTACATCAGCCGGAACGTACCGCCGTATTCGATGAACGATTACAAACTTGCGGCGATGCTTCTTCCGGAGGTCAATGCCGATCTGCGCGAATTCTGCCGGAAACTGCTCGCAACGCCGAACCCCTACACCGGGATGACCTTCGGCAGTGATCCGGCGCTGGCGGGAGTGAGCATCATCAACGAGAACACGATTTATCACAATATTCTCAGTGCGTCGCCTGAAATGCGCGCCCGATATGATGCCGCGTTTTCGGAATGGGCCGCGCAGCAGGGCGAAACCGTGACCGATGCGAACCGGAAGGGGCTCTTCCACCGTTTTCTGGGCGAAACCTACCGGAAATATTATGACGGAATGAAAACGTTTCTCCATGAAATCGGGGTGACCGCTCCGCTCACCGACCAGAATTACATCATGTCGCCGAGCGTTGTCGGAATGCGTTCGAAATATGATTACGTCGATAATCACCAATACTGGGATCACCCGGTGTTTCCTGAAGTTGAGTGGCAGTTTCCGGTTCGGATTTCGAACCGGAGTGCGCTGGAGGGGCGTTTGACCGCGCCGGCGGCGCTGGCGCCGGCGCGGGTGCTTGGAAAACCCTACACGATCACCGAATTCGACTACTGTTATCCGAATGGTTGCCGGGCGGAGGGCGCGGTGTTGACCGGAGCGTATGCGGGGTTGCAGAACTGGAGCGGACTTTATCGTTTCGATTACTCCAACAACGCCGACAGCATGTTCCGGAGCACGACCATCGATATCTTCGATGTGGTGAACGATCCGATCCGGTTGCTTTCCGAAAGAATCGGCATGGCGCTGTTCCTGCGCGGAGACGTCCGGGCGGCGGAAGTGGAGTATCCGATCACGGTTCCGATGGAGACTTCGGAATATGAATTCGGATATCCGCGCCGCCTCAACGAACTGGCACTGAAAAGCGGCATCGGTTCCGAAGTCGGCGAAGTGCTGCGTTATCCGGAAGTGCCGGAAAAGGAGCCGGAGAAGATCGTCTCTTCAACCGGGGAACTTCAGGCGGATTTCCGGCGGAACGTCTTCACGGCGGTGACGCCGCGGACGGAGGCGTTCGTGCTTCCGGAAGGCGAACGGGGAACGGGAAAAGTCATGGAAGTTGTTTCCGGGAAAGGGTTCGCCGTTTTCGGAGCGATTTCACTTGACGGCGCTCCGTTGACGGAAACGAAACGGCTGGTCGTTCTGCATCTCACGGATGCTCTGGCCGAAGGGGCGCGGTTCGCCTCGGCCGACCGGAAGCTCTATCTGGAGCGGCCGGCGAATACTCCGGTTCTGCTGCGCCACGGTACGGCCGAAGTGCAACTGAATCTGCCGGAGGCGGAATGGAAACTTTACGGAATCGGTTCGACCGGGAAGCGGCTGCGGGAAATACCGTACCGTCATCAGGAGGGGAAACTCACCTTCCAGGCAGATAATTTCGCGGAAGACGGAGCGACGCTCTGGGGGTATGAATTGACCCGTTGAACTGCGGAGAACGGGCACGGCGGAAGAGGTTGAATTTCGCCGTGCCCGTTTTTTTTTTATGGTTTCGGAATATCGTTTTCCGGGAGGCGGGTGATTTCGTAAGCGAAAGTCACCGACTGATCTTTGAAGAAGGTATTGGCTTCGAAGGCGATCCGTCCATCGGCGCCGTTGCCCTGGAGAATTTCCCCGAGCCGTGCTCCGTCGAAATCGAGCGCGTACCCGCGCCAATTGCCGGGAGAGAGGGTAAGTTCGACGTCGCATACGGCATTTTCCGCAATGACCGTGCCGCGGTCGCCGTAATCGAGCAGAGAATTCATCGCCAAGGAATCATAAACACTTCCTTTCTGCTTCGTATCGGAAACATGCAGAACCAGCAGTCGGTCGGTGTTCTCGAAAGGTTTGCCATCCAGCGTGATGGCTGCCACATTGGCAGCGCCCTTCCGGGCGCGGCACACGAAATGTCTGCCGTTGAATTCTCCATTCTGCGGCAGTGCGGCGGCCTCGGTTCGCGGAGTAATGACGTAGAAACAGTTGCGGGGAAAATCCGCGAAAAGTTCGCCAGTGTCGCTGGTCAGGCATTCGCGTGTGACGGCATTCTCTTCGGAATTCATTACAGGCAGCGTCGGGTTTTTCAGAACATTATCCAGATTGTAGATTTGTCTGGAGTTCGGAGGGAGTTCTGTAACCAGACGGCCGTCCTGGACTTCAACCATGCCGATTTTCCCGAGGAACTGCAGATCCTCCGCCGGTTCCGGGAATCGACCATTTCCGCCGGAGGGCGAAGCGGGATCCACTGCGATCGGGTAGGAGTCTTTTGCTTCCTGCAGATCGCGCCGCAGAAAGAGCGCGGTTCCGATGCGGGCCGGGAGCAGTCGGGTCATGTCGTTGGCGATGTCGAAGATGGCGATCCCCGGATTGGTGTTCTCCAGCCGTCCGGCGCTGTCGGCATAATCGAAGTAATAGACTCCGTCCCATCCCTGATACGCGGCGATGGCGCCGATCAGAAGTCCGCCCTCGGCGCGGTAACGGTTGGGATAACAGAAATTGATCTCGCTGGTCACGAACGGCTTGCCGAAGATCCGGTTCGGAGAGATCATCTTCGGTATCCGGAAACGGTGGAAAAGCGCGCTTTCATTGATGAAATTCATCGGAAGACTCCACATGGCGCCGCCGAAGGTCGGATGATCCCAGTAACTGTGAACGTCGACGTAATCGAAATTCTTCCGTTGTGCAAGATAGCGCGGCGCGGAATGAAAATTGTATTCCGTCAGCGGCACCTGGACCCCGAGTTCCTTCAGGAAGGAACTCATGTCGCGATAATATTCCGCGTATGAATCGAGGAAGAAACGTTCCCGGTTGCTCTGGGAAGGAACGATGTTGTTCTGCCGGCAGAATTCGTTGAATTTCGCGAAAATCCCTTCCCGCAGCTCCGGTTCGGCGTAATTCTCCACCATGATGACGGTATTGTTTTCATTGACGATGCTGACATGGTTCAGAGCGGGGTCTTCGGCCCAGGTCATGCCGGTGTAGGGGTTTTTGTGAGAGAGAAGGGCTTTGACGAACCGTTTCAGATTTTCGCGCGCTTCCGGATAGAAGACAACGGCGGTCTTATAGCTCTGGATGTCGGCTTTGCTTAAATCCAGCGGCAGCGTCTTATATTCGCCTTCGGCGGCCGGGCGGATGGTGTAAAGATCCAGCGTGAAATAGATCCCGGCTTTCTTCAATGCGGCGGCCAGATAGTCGAAGCGATCCAGCATCTCCGGGTTGAACGTGAAGGAATTTCCGCTCTTCCGGTCGATGATGTCGCGGTCGAAATGGTGGAACCGGACCGCATTGAATCCCTGCCGTACCAGTCGGGCGGCGAGCATATCCGCGGTCTGATGGTCGATGAAATTGGTGGAGAAACAGAGGTTCGCCCCGTAGAAGCGCACCGGAATTCCCGGGCGGTCGGCGAATTCGAAATGACCGTTTCGAACGACGACCGGGCCATATTTCCCCGCAGGAGCGTCAATGTCGTTTAGAGAGGTGAAATCGAGCGCGGAACCCTTTAGAACATCCTGTTTCGGGGTGAAGGCACGCCAGTCGGCTCCCTCGCGGGCGACATATTTTTCCGGAATCTTCCGTTCCGGCACGCCACCGGGAGTGAACCGAACCTCGGCGGCGAATTCATAACGGGAGATGATGCCGTTCGGCGGAGTTCCGAATATGCGCAGATCGATGGTCGGCAGATTCCATTGCCGGAGATCTTCAAGGCGGCAGCTGTTGTTGTTTTCCGGAGCGAATTTCCAATGGATTACGCCGCTTTGGAGCGGCAGGTCGATGGTACGAAGCGCCGGGTAAGCACGATCCCACTCTGAATGAAACATCTCCGGAAAGGGAATGGCGGTGCCGTTGATGGAGACGGCGTTGTTCGCGGTGATGGTTTTGGGCAGTTCCGCATCCACATAAATGCCCTTACTGACGACCGGGCTGGCTGCTTCTGCGAGGTAATGCACGGAGTAATGGTTTTCTCCGAGGCGGATTACGCGCTGCGTGACCTTGAATTCGTCGATGGTGTAATTGTACCAGGTCTCCTGATCCGACTTCTGTTCGAGACGCACATCTTCAGGAGAGAGTTTCAACTGACGGAAAATGTCCCATGATTTGTTTCTGACGAGCAGATCAAATTTCTGTCCGTCGCAATCGAGTACGCCGCGTTCGTCCCATTGCATTTTTTCCGCCGCAGCGGAAAATCGGACGAAAAAAACGGTGGCCAACAGGAGAAAGAGATAGAAATTTTTCATATTCAATGAGGTTTTTGCGGACACGAATTGCCGAAGTTGCGGATTTTTCCGGAATTTCTCCGGCAATTCATATTGATGTCCAGTTGAGAGTTGAGTAGAAGGAAGAATTGCTTACCATAAAGTGACAAAGTTGGATTTTTTCACCACAGTGAATTCGCATTCCGGCTTGGATTTGAGTTCATCACCCGACATCGCGGTCACGTGTCCGTCGAACATGCCGGTATTCGCACGCTCCCCGTGAACCGTCGAGACTGCGGCACCGCCGGTATAATTGGGGTTGTCGGTCGTACAGGCGAATTGATTGATTCCCCATCCCAGTTTGGATCCGGCCATGTCGGTAACGCGGCAGTCCGCAAGAAAGACGATGTTGGAACCGTTTTTGGCATGGCTGGGGCGATAATAGACCGCGCCTGCATGAAGCACATAACCCGAACCGAGTTTCGAAGTGTAATCCGCTCCGTCATCCTTAACGTAATACATGCCGTAACAGCCGAAGTAATTCCCATATTCGATCTTGGGCGTGAGGTCGGTCGGACATTTGTTGACTTCCCGGGAGATATACGGCATCAACGGACCGTCATTGAGTTCGGGGGTCAGGCCGCTGTCTTCGGAGTTCCAGTTGACCCGGCCGCCGCTGGAGGTTCCGAATGTCACCGCAGGGGTGAATTCGTCGCTGTCGTCGCTGTACAGCGTGAGCGCCAGAAGTACCTGACGGAGATTGTTGGTGCATTGAATCGAGCGGGCCCGTTCCCGGGCCTGATTGAGTGCCGGCAGAAGCATGCTCGCCAGAATGGCGATGATCGCAATTACAACCAGAAGCTCGATTAATGTGAACGAGGCGGAGGAACCGGGTTTCCGGCGGGATGTGCAACGTGGAATCGGCAGGGGTTGCAGAAACTTTGAGAAATGATGATTGTGCGGCATGATACCTTCTCCTTGTGTTGCTGGTTGGATCATTTCATTCCTTTGATTTCAAAAAGACGGCGTTACCGAAGGGAGGTAAAGAAACCCTTCCCCGGCCTTCCCGGGAAAAAACAAGTTCATTCAAACCGTAGAGCCCCTTGTAGAAAAATTTGCTCCGTGAAGGCGAAACCACCTCCTGTGTCGTCGGAAAGGCCGACTGATTGGAAAACAGCAGAAGTTCGCCGTCGTCCGGGAGAAGAAGCTGACGGACATGAAGCGGAACATTCACGGAAATGGTTGCGGAAATATCACACTGTGCGGCGACATCGAGAATCATCGCAGCGGCGTCATTGCAGGTTTCCTTCTGGAAATCGGCATGCAAATCGTCCGCAATCAAACCGCCGGACGCGTTCAGATTTCCCAGCGGCATTCCGGAAAGGAAGGCTCTTCCGCAGCCGTACGGGTGTTCGGAGAGGATCCATTCGTCGTCATTGACTGTGGCGAAGGCGGAAGCGCGTTCGGATTGCTGCTGCCAGATTTCGTACGGGAAACGCGCGGGAAGGAAGTAAGAATGCGTTTTTCCCTGTAAGGAAAGGAGCTCTTTTCCGCTGCTCCGGAACTCTCTTTCCTGAACGCCGAAGAGTTGATCCAGCCCGGCGCCCGGCATTGTGCGCGACAATTTGAGATCGCCCTCCCAGGAGGCGGTGAAGGGGTCGGCCAGAAGGGCTCCGCCGTCGGCGACGTAGGCTGTCAGCAGATCGGCGGTATCCCGTGCCAGAGTAAACGTTGCAGGCAGGATCACCAATTTATAACGGCGGAGCCGTTCCGGGTTCAATTGGTGAACATGCAGAAAATCGACCGGGATATTGGCATGGTAAAACGCATCATAATAACCTGCCGTCGCATCACAGGAGAATTGATTGTTTCGATGGATGGCCCAATCCAGCAGAAACGCGCGTGGAGAGAAAAGAATCGCCACTTCTGCGGGCGGAGTTTGTGCCGACATGAATAAATTTTCATATTCGGCGACGGTTCGGCCGAATTTTTCTACTGCGATCAATCGATCGGTTGCTTTTCCCGTCCGGTCGGTCAGACTGAAGAAACCACTTTCGTTGCCGAAGATCTCGGTTCGGTACTGCCAGAAGAGCACTCCCCTGGCGCCGTGAAAAACCGATGTCCAGCACCAGCCGGCCAGGAGTTCCGGCGGTACCGGGGTGGAGAAGTTGGTTCCGCCACCGGTGTTACCGGCGCTCAATTCCGACTGCCAGAAAGGTTTGCCGTCGGCGGCGGAACGAGTTGTGTCCATACTCTGTGCCAAACGTGGAGTTGCTTCCACCCGTTCAGGGAACGCGCTGCATCCCCAACTTTCCACTTCTGCGGCGTTACGCCAGTCGTCGAAGGCCATGGCGCCGAGCTGGGGGCAACTGCTTGAACCGCCGCCCCAGGCATGGGCGAAAACCGGCCGGTCGGTATATTTGCGGATGACGGCGGCGCGGCGGCGCACGAGAGAGGCGATGTTTTCCATGGTGAATTCCCGGAAATCGACCTGATCGCCATATCCGAAAATCCAGGTGGGCGGTCGTACACTCTCCCAGGAGTCGAACCGTCTGCCCCAGGCGCAGGAAAGAGTTTCAAGCGAACCGTATTTCTTCTGGAGCCATTGGCGGAAAGCTTCCCGTGTCGCCGGACAATAACAGTATTCGTTGACGCGGGGTCCGGCCGGATCGATCCACATGTGCGGTTCGTTGACCGGTTCGAATCCGTATGCGCGTTTTCCGGCGAACATGACGATTTCCCGGATGAAGCGTTCTTCAAGGCGTTGTACTTCAGGATTGTCCGGGCAGAGACCGGGCCATCCGCCGGAGGGGGTGTTGGAGCGGGCGGATGGTTCGAAGGGAAGCCCGGCGTGATCCACGTAACGAAATTGCGGATATTTCCGGATCAGGTACTCCGGGGCGCCGTGGAGGTGGAACAAAAGAATGGTCTGCAGATTTTTCTTTTCCGCGCAGGAAAGGATGCGGTCAAGGTAGGCGAAATCGATTTCTCCTTCGCGAACTTCAAGCACGCCCCAGACCAGCCAGATTCGTATGGTGTTGAATCCCGATCCGGCGATGCGTTCCAGATCATGTTCCCAATCCGCAGGATCGGGAGAAAAGCCTCTTAAATACTGGGTTCCGAAAACAAAGTCCATTTTGGCATGAATCTTCTGATTTGTATTTTTTTGACGTTTGTTTATATTATATCACAAAAGCGGTTTTTTGAGAGATGTTTTTTCAGAAAAAGATGGTACAATGATATTTAACATGGCGGGATATACGATATGATGAAACTTGCCGTCGCCTATCGCCTGGGACCTTTTGGATATTTCATCTAGACCCGTACATTTCAAATTGGCGAAATATATCCGGAACACAACCACGAATTCTGTGAATTTTTTCTGGTGGTCGAAGGCGCGGTAAAGCAGGTGTTCAACGGCGTGGAGTGTGTATTGCCGGCGGGAAGTCTGCAATTGCTGTTCGCCAACGACAAACATCAGCTGGCCTCTTATGGAAATCAGCCGGCGACGATTTACAACATTCACGTGGGAAATCTGCGGTTTCAGAAGGACATTGCATCGCTTTCGGATTCGCTGCCGATTCCTTTTGCCGACTGCATTCAGCGAATCGCGCCGCTGCCGCAGACGGCGTATCACTCGCTCAAATACAAGATGGAGGAGTTGATCGGCTACGACCGGAACCGTCCTCTGGCCGGTTCGCTTTTCCGGCTGCTGACCGAAGAGGTTCTATGGCTCCTGGCGTCGCGGACGCACGATCTTGAAAGCGACGGAATTCTTCCGGACTGGTTGCGGGAGACCTATCTGCAGATGCAGAGTCCGGAAAATTTCCGGAACGGATTTTCCCGGATGGTGGAAATTTCCGGTCGTTCTCCGGAACATCTCTGCCGGATGTTCCGGCTTCATTACGGTATTACGCCCCGGGAATTTATCTTGGAGCAGCGCCTCTGCAATGCGGCGCGGCGTCTGGAGCTGGGGGCGTCTGTGACGGAAGCTGCGACATTGGCGGGCTTCCGGAATCTTTCTTATTTCCGGACCGCATTCCGGGCGCGTTTCGCGATGCTGCCGCTGCAATATCGCAGAGAGATGAGTCGGCAATGACGGAAAGAGTGGCGGATTTTCTGTCCGCCATATATCCGACACTTTTATAATGTGTTTGAAATAAAATAATTGCAATCCGACACATATCCGTCATTTGAAAAAAACATCGAGATGCGGACGCCGGACTGCGGCAAAAAAATTGATGTTTTTTTCAAAGAAATCACAATAAATACCGTTTTTCTTACGTGTTAAGTAATGTAAAAACGAAAAATTCCATGAAGGCAGGAGCAGAAAATGTCTCGTTTGGGAATCTGTTTATGGTTGTTTGCTGCGCTGCTGGGGTACGGTGTCGCGGCAGCGGAAAGTGATGCGACAACATCGGCGGCTTCCGCCGCCCGGGAGTATTCAATGCCCGGCGGCTCTGGCCGCGGGGGTTCCGGCGGTCCGGACGGGCCCGGCGGCGGACGAATGGATTTCCGGCGCCGTTTCTCCGAAATCAATGAGACGCTGCAGGAAAAATTTCCCGAAGAGTTTGCCGAAATGGAGGCCTTGCGCGAAACCGACCGCCGGGCCGCTATGGAGAAATTCCGTGAACTCGCACAAAAAGCCGGGATCGAAATGCCTTCATTCGGCGGTCGCCGCGGCCGTGACGGAGAGCGTCGGGGCGGTCCGGAGCGCGGTGCGTTCGAAGAGGAGATTATGCCGCAGATGACGATGCGCAGTGTGCTCGAACTCATGAAACAGAAGTTTCCGGACGAGTTCGATGAAAACGGTAATCTGAAGGAAACCGACCCCGCTGCCGCGCTGGAAAAATGGCGGATGATGGCGGAACAAACCGAAATTCCCCTTTTTGCGGGAGAAGCAGATTCATCCGCCGCAAAATTGACCGAATCTCCACGCAACCGTCACGCTTTGATGATGATGCGGGCCGACCGGCTGCTGGCGGAGCGCGACCCGGAGAATTTCATCCGCCTGACGGCATTGCGGAGCGAGGATCCGGACGCCGCCCGGGAGTTGTTCCGCGAGATGCTCAAGCGGGCGGAACTGACGGTTGAAATTTTAAGCTCTCCGTTGCCGGGAGAAAAACCGGTGCGGCAGATTTTAATCGAACTGCCTTCGTCCGAGGATGAGGAAAACTCCTCCTCCTCCCGTTTCGGCAACTTCCGGCCCGGCGGCTTCGGCGGCCCGCCTGACGGCGGCCCGGCTGCGGACGGCGCGGCGCCGCCTCCACCCCCGCCCGGAGGTGCCGGACAATGAGATTCGGCACTATAGAAATCGTTTCCATCGCCGGGGATGCCGACGGAGTGCTGCACGCCGTCCGCATTCGCTGCGCGGGAAAACGCAAACTGGTGGTGGCCGCCGCCTCTTCCGAGCCTGGAATGTTGTTCGCCGATGCGTTGAGCGAAGTCGGCCGCGCGGTCGGAGTGCGTCGCGATCGGCCTCTCATCCTTGCGCCGTGGTGCGCCAATGGCGGTGTTTTTCAGACGGAAACGCCGATTCTGAGCGGCAATGAACTGCGTTCGGCGCTGGAATTTGAGGTACCGCGCCAGTTGTTGCGGCCCCCGGCGGATTTCCGGATCGTCAGCCGGGTGTTGCCGCGCGGAGAAAATGCCGAAAAACAGCGCCTTCTCGTCTGGGTCGCGGACAATGAGAAACTTGAACCGCTCTGGGTGGCGCTTCGCACGTTGAAATGGAAGGTGGACGCGGTGACCAATCCATTTCTGGCGCTGCCGCCGGATTTCCCGGCCGATGCGGCGCTGATGCTGCCCGGGGTGGAACCGGATTTCTTCTGGCGGGACGGGATGTTTCATCCGGTTGCGCCCGGAAGAATGCCGGACCGGACTCCGCTCGCCCGATGGATCCGCAATGAATTTGAGTTTGTCGGCGAAGAGGGATCGCGCGCCGATGACGAACCGTTTTATCCGGCGTTGCTGACCGGTGCTGGTTTTCTGCGCGGCGAGGCGGACAGCGACGGTCTGATACCCGGTGCATTGCGGCCGCGCAGATTGCGTACTCAGTTGCGGACACTGGCATTTCTGCTCTCGCTTCTGGCGTTGCTGTGGTGCGTTTCCGCGATTCGGAGTGTCGCCGGATATTATGAGGAGTATACCGGAATCGTCAACCGGACGAAAGCCGCCCAGCGACGCACAACCGAACTTCAGCGAAAACTGCGCAGTCGCGATAAGGAACAAAAAGAGATGCTCCGTGTGCTGGAAGCGGCCGCCGGCAGCCGGGATTTTCTCGCGAATCTCGCGGAACTTTCCGCCGCGCTGCCGGAGGACATGCTTGTGAGCAACCTCCGGATCAACGACGCCTCCGTGGATATGACGCTTCAGACCAGTGCCGAGAATCCCGACCTCGGCGCCGCACTTCGAAAGGCGCCCGGATTCAAGGTCGGCACGTTGCAGAACCGGAAAATCAATGATACATTGACGATGATCGAACTCAAACTGGTGCGGCAGGAGGGAGGTTCTTCGAGATGAAACGGCCGGCTCCGAGGACATTGCAGATCGGATTCATTATCGGCGGACTGCTTTTTTCCGTGTTGTTTCTTGCATTCACGCTCGACATCGACTGGGACGGCCTGATTCCGGACGAAACGCGCCTGGCGGAACTCCGCAGCGAAGAGAAAAAACAATCCGCCGAACTCAAGGAGCTGCTGAATCGCGACGCCGCATTCCGCGAGACGGAAAATGCCTACCGGAAACTCTTTGACGACGCCTGGAGCGAATCGGTTCATGGTTCGCCCGACGTGGAGATTCCCAAACTGATCTCCGCCGCCGCCCGCCGGGCGGGATTGGAACTCAACGGCACCGGTGCGGTCAAACGCACCCGACTCAACAACGAACTCCTTTTCCTGGAAATCGACGTGAACGCCGCATCCGAACTGACGATGCTGGCCGCGTTCTGGAATGAACTGCGGTCAACGCCGGTTCCGGCGGGGTGGAAACGCATCGATCTGCGCCCCGAATTGTCACAGAGCACCAGCCGGATCATGTTCAACGGCACGCTCCGTTTCCTCGGCCGGGAGGAGACGGAAAGTTCGGCGGGAGGAAACGGATCATGAAAATATTGTTGATCATCGTAAATTTGTTTCTGGCCGGCATGGTTGTCCGGGAAGGCTTCGCGCTGCTGCGGCCGTCCGGCGGTGAAACGCTGGAACTGGTCCGGCGGGATCGTCCCGCAGCTTCGAAGAAAACCGCTCAACCGGCAACTCCGGTAAAGGAAGACGTCGCAATTGATCCACTTCGAACCGTGCTCCGGCACAATATTTTCGACATGAGCCGCTGTCCCGATGCGATCGCGGGAAGGCGCGGGGCGTCGGGCAGTTCGATTTCATTGGTCGGCGTCTATCAGATCGGCGATTGCGTCGGGGCGATCATTCAGCAGAAACGTCAGAACAACCGCCGTGGTCCATGGCGGAACAACCGCAACAGCGGCAATAATTCAAAGCAGGAGTTACCGCTTCAGCAGTTTTTCCGCATCGGCGAATCGCTCGAAAACGGTTACCGTCTGGAAGAGGTTTATCCCGATCGAGTGGTTCTGCGGCGGAACGGCGGTTCGATGGAGCTTCGGCTGGAGAACGCCTCCACCAATCTGCCGTCGACCGTCGCGGCGGCGGCCGCCGCCGCTCAGCGCAACCGGCCAACTCAACAGCAAATGCAGCAGATGATGATGTTTCAGCAGATGCGCATGATGCGGGAATTGATACGACAGAACAACAACAACCGCGCTCCGGCGCCGCCGCAGTCCGGCGGTCGACGGGGTCGTCGGTGAACGAAGGGGATTTGCTGCAATGAGCAACGGTTTGATGAGACGTTGGGCGCTTTATGGAATTGCCGGTGTTTTTCTGGCTGTCCTGTCCGGGTGCGCCGCATTGGAGGAGGCGGAGAAAACCACTCCGGAACCCGAGGATAAATTTGATTTCATCCGCCGGAATGACCAGCAAAAGTTTGCCGAACAGGAAGAACCTCTGCCCGAGCTGGTCGGCGATGAGCCCGCTCCCGGAGTCGACGAATTGAAGGCTCGCGCCGAAAAACTCTCCTCCGCCGAACCGAAAAAGTCCCCTGCCGACGAGGTCAGACACCCCGCTCCGGCGCCGCGTTATTATGAGGATTTCATCACCATCGACGGCGATGAGGAGCTCGAAGTGATGTTGACGTTCAACAGCGCGCCCCTGGTCGATACGCTGCCGGCCTTCGCCGACGTGCTCGGATTCAATTTCACCGCCGACAGCGAGATCAAGAACACCGTGACGCTCAACCTCAACAGCCGCATGACCCGGCGAGAATTGTGGGAGGCGTTCGACAACATGCTCCGGGTCGCCGGCGTCGGCGCCGTCCGCGACGGACAGCTGCTCAAGATCATGCCCGCGGCGAAGATTCCGACCGACGGCGGACTGCGCGTGCGCAACCGTTATGACGGCGGCAGCGAAGTGGTTTCGCGTTCGCTCTTCAACATTACCGCCAAGGATGCCGCCGCTCAGCTCAAACCATTCCTGTCGAAAGCCGGTTCGATCGCCGAAGTGACCCGCGCCAATGTGATCGTCTTCAGCGACGAGGCCGGCAACATCGCCAAACTCAATGAAATTCTCGAACTGCTCGATCAGCCGGGCCGTCAGCTCTGGCCGCGGATCGTCGTTTACTGCGAAAACATCAAGCCGTCGAAGATCGCTCAGGAACTCAGTGAAATTCTGCCGGTGATCGGTTTCCCGGTGACGCTGACCAACGACAAAACCGAAACCCCCGGCGCCATTCAGCTCACCGGCGTCGACCGGATCGGCATTCTGGCCGCGACCGCAGCCAACGCCGAGGCGCTTGATGAGCTGCGCGAATGGATCGAAATTCTCGACAACGCCGACTCCAGCGAACAGGAACGCATGTACATCTACAAGGTCGCCCACGGCAAGGCCGATGAACTTGCGCAGGCGCTCTCGGTGATTTTTTCCACCCAGGGGTCCTCGCTCACGGTCGACACCTCCACCGGAACCAACCGCACCGAACAGATCACTACTCAGACCGTCCGCAACAACAATTTGAACACCGGCAGCTCCGTCAACGACCGCAATTCGACCAACAATCAGACCAATACGCAAATCGACCGGGTTTCGGCGGTTTTCGATACGCCGGTCCGAGTCTTCGCCGACGGAGTCAACAATCGGCTGGTCATTCGTACCACGCCGCGCACCTATGCGATGATCAAGGCGATGCTCGATCGGCTCGATGTCGTCCCCGCGCAGGTGCTGCTCCAGATTCTGGTGGTCGAGGTGACGCTCAACGATTCCAATGAATTCGGACTGGAATTCAACACGACCGGTTCCGCCGGAAGCACCGGGGTCTCCACCGGAACCAATTTCTCAGAAATCGATCGCGGCAACGCGGAAGCCGAAGGATTCAATCTCGGCATTTTCGACGAAAACAATCCCGAGGACAAGTTCGCCTATCTGCGGGCGCTCGCCGGACGGGAGAACATCAAGGTCATCTCCAGTCCGCAGCTGGTGGTGGTCAGCAACACCGAGGCGATCATTCAGGTCGGTCAGGAGGTGCCGCTTCTCACCAACGACATCACCAACGTCGATTCCGCCGACGGTTCGATCAGCCGCGCCTACGAATATGAATCGACCGGTATTCTTTTGACCATCACGCCGCAGGTGACCAGTTCGAATCTGATTTCGCTCGAATTGCGTCAGGAGGTTTCCGAAGCGGTGGCCAACACCATCACCAACGCCTCCGAGACCCCGGTCATCAACATGCGCATTCTCGAAACCGCCATGAGCATCGCCAACGGCCGCACCATGGTGATCGGCGGAATGATTCAGGAGAAGATCACCGACAAACTGCAGTCGATTCCGTTCGTGGCGGACATTCCGTTCATGCGGCGGCTCTTCGGCAACACCAATCAGTCGGTCGAACGCACGGAGATGCTCATTCTGATCACCGGGTACATCATCAACGAAAAGAGTCCGGTCGAGGATATGGTCCGGCGTTACAACAACGCCGTTAAAGCATTGAGTTTGTTTGAAGGCGCGATTGCCGAAGAGGACGCCAGAGACCGGCAGCGTGCGGCGGAAGCCGCGGCCAGGCCGCGGCTCGAACCGTTGGCGCAGGAGCAGGTGTCAGCACAGGAGCAGGCGGAAAAATGAGTCCCGCGGAAACCGTGATCCGGAAATTTTCCGAAGAATTCGCCGATTATGCCGCATGGTGCGCCGAATCCGGCCCCGCCGCCGCCGACCGCAAGCTGATCGAGAGCGGCGCGCTGGATGAAAACGCACTGCTCGCGGCTTATTCCGAGGCATCCGGATTGCCGATTCTCGATGAGGACGAGTTCGAAGCACCGGAACAGTATCCCGGACTTTCTGCGGAGTTTTTCAACGGCTGCTGCGCGTTTCCCGCTTCCTGGGATGAAAAATCGATGCGGATCGCCGTTTCCACGATTTATGAACTTGACCGCATCCGCTATCAGGTGAAGAGCGCCACCGGACTGGAGTGCGTCTTCGAACTTGCCCGGCGTCCGTTCGTCGAACGGGTGCTCAACCGTTCTGCCGAACAGGCCGCCGAGGCGGCGGACGCGGCCGTTTCCGAGGATGAAACCACGTTGCGCACGCTCGCCGGCGAAGCGCGGATCGTCCGGCTGGTCAACGATGTTTTCGCGCGCGCGATCGAACTGGGGGCGTCCGACATTCACGTCGAACCCGGCGAAAACGATCTCTCGATCCGCTGCCGTGTGGACGGGGTGCTCACTGAAATCATGAATGTGCCCCGCAATCAGTTTCCGGCCATCGCGTCGCGCATCAAGCTGATCGCCGGACTCAACATCGCCGAGAGCCGCCTGCCGCAGGACGGCCGGACCAATTTTCAGTTCGGCAAAACCAAACTCGACATGCGCGTGAGCACCATTCCGATTCTGACCGGGGAGAGCATCGTGCTGCGGCTGCTCAACAGCGAGGCGGTGTCGTTCGATCTGCGCAGTCTCGGGATGGATGATGAACTTCTCGCGCAGTTTCACGAGCTCATCCAGATACCGCACGGGATCATTCTGGTGGTCGGCCCGACCGGTTCGGGCAAGACGACGACGCTTTACAGCGTCATTTCGCAGCTGAACGATCACAGCAAGAAGATCATCACCGTCGAAGACCCGGTCGAATACAAGATGGCCGGGCTCTGTCAGATGCAGGTGAATCCGAAGATCGGCGTCACCTTCGCCTCCGGACTGCGGTCGATCGTCCGCCAGGACCCGGACGTGATTTTGGTCGGCGAGATCCGCGACCGCGAAACCGCCGACATCGCGATCAACGCCGCGCTCACCGGGCATCTGGTGTTGAGCACGCTGCACACCAACGACGCCGTCGGAGCGGTCACCCGGCTGGCGGATATGGGAATGGAAGGGTTTCTGGTGGCATCGGCTTTGTACGGGGTGCTTTCACAGCGGCTGGTTCGCCGGATCTGTCCGGATTGCGGCGGATCGGGGCATCTGGGGGGGGAGGCGCGCTGCCGTCGCTGCAACGGAACCGGTTACAAGGGGCGCTGCGGCATTTTCGAACTGTTGCGCATGAACGATGAAATGCGCCGGGCGGTCAACGCCAACGCGCCGAGTTCCGAACTGGAAAAAATCGCCGTGGCCAACGGCATGGTGACGTTGCGGGAAGATGGACTTGCGAAGGTCCGGCGCGGGATCACGACCATGGAGGAACTGGCCCGGTCGGCGGCGGAGTTGTAAATCATGCCAAGATTCCGTTACATCGTCTGCGCTCCCGGCAGCCGGAGCGAATCCTGCGAGATAGAAGCCGATTCGCCGCGCGAGGCGGTCGCGAAGCTCCGGAGTCGCAATTTGACGCCGATCCGTTTCTGCGGAGAAGCGGACGCGGCGAGCGACGGCTTGCTGTCGACGCGCCGGAAGCTCAAGTTTGATTGCTGTGATTTCACCGCGCAGCTGGCGGTGTTGCTTCAGGCGAACATCCCGCTGGAGCGGGCGCTGGCGATCATCGCCGAGAGCGCGGCCGAACCCGGACTGGCGGAGTTCTGCAATTCGCTGCGGCAGGGGCTGCATGAGGGAAAGAAGTTCTCGGAATTGATCCGCTCCTACGGATCGGCGTTTCCGGGATTCTACGCCAATTTGATCGAAACCGGCGAGGAGACCGGATGTCTGCCGGAGGTGACCGGCGAACTGCGCCGTTTCCTGTCGGAGAGCCGGGAATTGCGGGAGTTCATCATATCCAGTTCGATTTATCCGCTGGCGGTGCTGGGGATCGTGCTCTGCGTGACGATTCTGATGTTCACGGTGTTCGTGCCGCGCTTCACGCAGATTTTTGCGGACATGGGGCGCGAGCTTCCCGGGTCGATGGTGTTTCTGACCACGGCGGGCAGTGTGATTGGTTACGGTTGCGTTATCGTGCCGGCAGTGGGGATTGCGCTCTGGGGGGTTCTCTCCTGGCGTCTCGGACGAGAGGGGTTTGCGGAGCTGCGCGGATATCTGATGACGCGGGTGCCGATTTTCGGAAAATTGAAGGTGGAACTGGAAATCGGCAAATTCATGCGGACGTTTGCGATTCTCGTGAGCAATCATGTGGATATCATCAAGACGGTGCGGATTGCGATCCGGGTGATCGGCAACCGGACGGTGCGCGGAAGTTTTTCCGGACTGGAGGGGAAGATCCGCGGCGGCGAGAAACTCTCCAGCGCACTGCGCGGCAATCCGTATCTGCCGCCGGGGCTCGCCTCGAAGATCCGCGTCGGCGAGGAGTCCGGCGACGTCGGCGCGATGCTGACCGCCAGCGCCGATGCGATCGAGGAGTCCGGCCGCCGGAAAATCAAGCGTCTGCTGTCGCTTTTCGAACCGGCGGTAATCATTTTTCTGGCCGGAATGGTTCTGATCGTCGTGGTGTCGATTTTCATGGCGATCATGGAGATCAATCAAGTTTGAGCAAACCCGAAATTTCAGGAGGTAGGAATATGAAACGAAACATTCGTCGCCGGCAAAGTTTTACGTTGATCGAAATCGTGATCGTGATCGTCATTCTGGTCATGCTCGCCTCGATTGCGACGCCGCTCTATTTCCGGCATCTGCGGACGGCCCGGATCAGCACGGCGAAAACCCAGATCAAACTTCTCGAACAGGCGCTGATGGATCTCAAGCTCGACGTCGGCAGTTATCCGGACGCCGCCGACGGACTTGAGGCGCTGATGGAGAACACCTCCGGCAGCGAAAAATGGGACGGTCCCTACATCAAGCCGAATGTCCCGAAGGATCCCTGGGGGAACGATTACGTCTACATCTTCCCCGGCGAACACGGTGAATTCGACCTGATCTCCTACGGTGCCGACGGCCAGCCCGACGGCGAGGGCGAGAATGCCGACATCAACAACTGGGAATGAGAGAAACGGCACGATAATGCGGAGATGCGCCGTGCGTCGAAGCGGTTTCACATTGCTGGAAATGATCGCGGTGGTCGTCATTCTGATGCTCGGCACCACCGTGAGCGTCAGCGTGCTGCGGAAACGTTCGGGCGGGGCGGAATTTTCGGAGCGCTGCCGCGCATTCCGCGATTTCTGTCTGGAAGTCCGGACGCAGGCGATGGATACGGGGCGGGTGCGTTCGGTCTACCTGGCGGCGGGCGAGGAACGTTGTTTCGAGGCGGGCGAGCCGGCGGAGGGGGCGGGAAACGAAATTACGCCGCTTGTGCCGCCGCCGGAAATCGATCCCGGTGCGGCGCAGGAGGCGGAGGAAGCCGCCGTCCGGGAAGCGGCTCTGCCGGCGAAACGGTGGGAGATTCCGGAAGATTTCGTGACGGAAACGCCGGAGGATGGATTGTTTGAACGGCAGGAAATTTTCCGGTTCCACCCGGACGGCGGTGGATTTCAGGCGGCGGAGCTCTGTTTTGAACGGGGAAATTTCCGTGCGGAGTTCCGGATTCAGCCGCTGACCGGAGAACTGCTGCTGCTGGAAGGCGATGAAGAAAAGGGGGCGTCATGGTGACCTGCAAAATGGGGTACGGCAGAGGTTCGGCGTTGCCGTGCCGCCGGTTCGGTTTCACGTTGCTTGAGGTGGTCATCGCCATAGCGATTCTTTCGCTCGGAGTGGTGGCGTACCTGTCGCTGGTCGGAGCGTCCCAGAGGCGGTTGGAGAAGGCGCGCGAGACGTGGCGTAATTTTCACATGCTTTCGCAGGCGGCGGAATATTACCTGCTTCAGGGGTTCGACGACCCGGAATCGCCCGGCCCGGAGGTGTTCGATTATCCCGGGTATCAGGTTTACTGCCGATTTGAGGAGCCGGAGGGAATTCCGGAGGAGTTCACCGATCTGACCGGCCAGGCGCGGTTGAAGCGCTGTATCATCGAACTGGTCCGCACTTCGGACGGCGTCACGGTCGATGCGCTCGACATAGACAGGATAGATTATGACGATACCACCGATTCGGAAATGCAGATGTAGAAAATCCCCGCGCCGGCGGCGGCAGGCCGGTTTCACGCTGCTGGAGGTGATGGCGGCGACGGCGGTTCTGGCGATGGTCGGGCTGGTGATCGCCGCGTCGCTCAACGCTTTTTACCGGAGCTGGACCCGGGGCGAGAAGGTCGCGCGGGAACTGGAGCGCAACCGGGCGGTGGACCGGGTCGTCGATGAACTCTTCCGCAACGCGGTTCCATTGCAATGGGAGGAGGAACTCGGCAACGTGGAATACGTCTTTCAGGGTGAACAGGATGAACTGTGGATTGCCGCGTTGGGGCGATCCTACGGCGGCCGGACGCCGTTCCGCTTCGGGCGGCTCTATCTCGAGGACGATCAATTGCGGTGCGATTACGCCGAAACGCCGCTGCTGCCGTGGATTGAGATCAAGGATCAGCAATACGAGACGCTCACGATCACCGACAATGTTCAATCGATCCAGTTCGCCTACGCGGACGACGCGGAGGAGGATTCCGGCAACGCGATTGAATTCTATGACGAATGGGACGAGGAGGAGCACGACAATTTCCCGCTGGCAATTTTGTTGACGATTGAATGGAAGGACGGCAGCCGGGAGTGCTGGCTCCGCCGGACGGCGGCGAACAGTTACAATACCGAGCTTTCCGTATCGCAGCGTTCCGTCGGTCTCGGCGGCGGTTCGGCGGACGGGTTGCGCGAGGGCGGCGGCGGTCCCGGAGGTCGGCCATGATGAGGCGCCGGCACGGGAGGAGACGAGGCGGAGAAGAGGACGGGGTCGCCCTGATTGCGACGCTCTGTTTTCTTGCGACGGCGGGACTGCTGGCGCTGTCGCTGGCCGCGTTGTCGCAGAAGGCGGCGTTCGGCAATGCGGCGGAGGTCGGAAGGATGCGTTCGTTTTACCTCAACGAGGGGGTGGCGAACCGGGTGCGTTACCTGATCGAGGCGGATCGTTCCGCGTATCCATTGCGGCGTCCGGATGAGGTGGATTTCGATGATTACGATTTCGACCGCTATTTTGCGGACAGTTTCGTGCACTCGATGGACTATTACGGCACGCCGGTTCGCTTTGTCATACACAACGGCGTGCGCGGGATCGATCTGAATTCCCGTGAGGGGATCGATGTGTTGCAGCAGAATCGTTTGACCGACACGGTCGTGGCCGACGCGCTGGAATTGTTCTCCACGCGGTTGACCGATTACATGGATTCGGATGATTCGCCGGGAACCGACGGGCTGGAGAAGGACGATTACGACGCGCTCAACTGCAACAATCTGCCGCGCAACGACGCGATGCAGTTCAAAGAGGAGTTGTTCTGGATTCCGGGAGCGCTGGAGGTGACGCCGGTGGACGGGAACGGCGATCTTTCGATCGTCCGCAATCTGCAGATTTCCAACGGCGGCAACCCGTCGATCTTCGCGGCCACCTACGTGGAATTGCGCACGATCGGCGGGTTGGATGAAATTGAAGCCGCCACGGTTTACGACGCATTGCGCGAATGGAGGAAGAACCGCACGAAATTGAGCGATCAACTTGATGTTCTGACGTTGCCGCAATTGCAGATGGCGTTTTCCTGGGAGGATTCGCGTTATTATACGATTGAGATTCTGCGGCCGGAACAGGGCGTCGGCGCCGGGCTGCGCTGCACGTTTCAAACGCAGGGCGTCGGCGGTCCCTCGAACGGAATCGCGCCCTATCTGGAATACTCCTGGTTTTAACTTCGTTCTCCGGTTCAGAAGGAATCGAGGGCGTTGCAGATGGCGAGCCTGCCGCGTTTGGCTTCGGCCCAGTCGCCGCAGCGATTGGTGAGAACGGCGGCGAACCGGCCGTTTTCCGGATCGATCCAGAGAGTCTGCCCGGTGAAACCGGAGTGATAGAGCGTTTTGTCCGACCAGTTATCGGGCCGGAATTCGGTGCCCGCATCCCAACCGAAAGATCGGCGCGGCAATCCCGGACGTTCGACGATCCGCAGCAGAATCGAATCGCTCCGCAACCGGAGCATCGCGTCGGCGAAGCGGGCGAGATCGGCGGCGGTCGAGAAAATGCCGGCGTTGCCGATGCGGTGCGGCATGGCGAACCGGGCGGATTCGTCGCTGATGATGCCGGGCGCGGCATTGAGCATGCGGGCGATCCGGAAATGTTGATGGGGGAAGGGTTCGCCCCAGTTGGTTTCACTCATGCCGAGGGGAGTGAAGATGACCCGGCGGGCGAATTCCTGAAGCGGGACTCCGGAGACGGATTCGACGATCATCCCGAGAAGGATGAAGTTGACGCAGGCGTATTCAAATTTTTCTCCCGCCGGGTGGACCGGTGGGGTGTCGCGGACGCCGTCGATGAGATTGGCGGCGTGTTCATAAGGTTTATTGTTGTCGAACCCGGAAATGTGCATGGCCAGATCGCGAACCGTGGCGGCGGGTCTGGGGAGAACCCGGTAATCGGGCAGATAATCGGCGAAGGGACGGTCGGGATCAAGTTTTTCTTCGTCGATCAGGAACGCGACGGCGGTGGCGGTGCCGACGACTTTGCTGACGCTGGCGATGTCGAAGACGGTATCCGGGCGCATCGGAGTTCCGGCGAGGGGATCGGCCGAACCGAAGCAGAAGAGCCGGAGCGGACGGTTGCGTCCGCCGTCGAGGATGACGGCGCCGTGGAAGAGTCCGGCATCGATCTGATTTAGGACGCGCGATTCGACTTCGTTCATGATGAAAATCCCTTGTTGAGCGGGGTTGGAAAACGAATATGGAAAAATAGTTCCTCGATGGAGGAAATTCAAGAAATTGCGGCGGAATTTAGGGAAAAATAGCGCGCGTCCGGCAAAAAAAGATTGCAAAAATGCTTCGGAAACATTATATTTGCGGAGATGTTGCTTCGCGGAGAACCGCGGATGCAGAGAGGAGAAGGAGTCGGCGGAGAATATGTTCAGACGAGTGACGCAATGGTGGTTCAAGATCGCCGGATTTCATCGTTCCGACGACGAGACGGGAGCCGGGACGCTGGCTGACTTCATTCTGCCGAAAATGCGGGTCGGGTTCTTCATCCGGATGGGGGTGGTGGCGCTGCTCTCGGTGCTGGTGTTCGGGTTTGTATTGATGCCGTGCGTGATCGATGGCGAAAGCATGATGCCGACCTATCCGCGGCACGGCTTCACCTTCTGCTGGAAATGGCGTTATCTCTTCGACGAACCGGAGATCGGGGATATCGTAATACTGCGTTATGCGGACCGGGTTTATTTTCTCAAGCGGATCATCGGATTGCCGGGGGACACGATCGAGTTCCGGAACGGCGACCTCTATCGGAACGGCGAACTTGTGCACGAACCTTATCTGCGGTACGCCTCCAACTGGAATCTGCCGCCGCGGAAGGTCGAACCCGGGCATTATTACGTCGTCGGCGACAATCGGAGCCAGTGGATCGATGAGCACATGTTCGGTCAGGTGTTGAAAAATAAAATCGTCGGTTCGCCGATCTGGTGAGACGGCGTGAAGAGTGGATGGAGAAGATGAAAGGATTTTTTGCATTTCCCAGACGTTTCTGGATAGCCGGGGTGGTGATTGTGCTGCTGGGCGGGTTGTCGCTCTGGTACCTCTGCCGTGATTCGGATGAATTGAAGATCACCCGGACGCTCCGGGCGCTCTGTACGCTGGCGAGCAAACCGGAGAAGGAGAGTGCCGCGCTGGGAGCGGTGAAGATCAGCAAAACCGACGACGTGTTTGCGCCGTCGTGCCGGTTCGATTTCAAGCATGAGATGTTTTCCGGGAGCTACACCCCGCGGGAGATCACCGGGCAGCTGACCCGTTACCGTGCCTTCGTCCGCTGGAGCGAGGCGTCGATGCGCGACCTGCAGATACTGGAGATCACGCCTGAACGTGCGACCGCGGTCTTCACCGGATTTCTGGAGGGGGATACGACGGACGGAAAAGGAATTTCCGAGGTGCGCGACCTCTTCTGCGAACTGGTCAAAGTCGAAGGCGAATGGCGGATCGATGAATTGACGGTTCGGGAAATTCTGGAGAAATGACGGATCATATCCGCCTGGAAATGTGAATATTGCCGAAACGACGGAAAAGTGACGACAAAAAAACGGCCCGGAATTTTCCGGGCCGTTCTGCTTTTGATTTTGAAGTAATCGCAATATTTATTGCGTGATGTAATCGCGCGAAATCTGTCCGGCTTCCGGAGTGTCTCCGCTGAGCGGATAATAACGCTTCTGCGCTTCTGTCTGCTCCAGGGATTCGGCATGACCGTCGAAGAAGAAGAAGTTGCAGAAATTGCCGTGAATTTTGTACGGCGCAGCGCGGTTTCCATCCGAAGAACTGAATCCGACGACGGCGCTGGCGAGTTTTCGTCCGGAATCCGCAGCACAGCAGCCGATGGCCAGCGCAGCGGGCGCGACCGGTACGTCGCCGGCGGTAAGGTATTTGGTTCCACGGAAATCGAAGCCGTCCGCGATGGAAGTGTAAGCCGCGCCGTAAACCTGTTGAAGAGCGCTTTCCATCTGAGTTGCCGCGTTGGTGTCAGATGGATCCACGGAAGTGATGGTGTAAGTGACGATGGCGGGACAGCGGATGCCGTTGAAATCCTGAATATAATTCTTGTTGTAGAGCCACACGCTCCAGTAGTTGGTATCGGCGGTGGTTCCGGAGATGAAGTATCCGTCATTGTCGTTGATCGACTGCTGGATGATCTTCATGGTCTGACCCTGATTGCTGATGCAGGCGGCGGTTTTGGCGGAGACGCGGGCGCGTCCGACGGCGGGAATGATCAATCCCGCGAGAATCGCAATGATCGCAATGACGGTCAGCATTTCGATCAATGTAAAATTGTGACTGGTTCGAGTCATGATATCCATTCCTTCTTTTTTTGAGACAGGGCAACTTTCGCTGTATTCTCAACAGATAACCTACTCGGATGGAGTCGTTTTGTCAAGCCGTTCCACCGTTTCGGCGTTATTTTTTACAAAAAAAAGTTGTTCCGGGATTGAAAAAACGCTGAAAAGAACATACTATATGCAATAGGATTCTATTTTCATGGATCAATTTTGCCGGAACAACAGGAATATATCAAAAATGAAATCTCGTCACACATTCACTCTGATCGAGCTCCTGGTCGTGATCGCGATCATCGCGCTTCTGGCCGGGCTCATCCTTCCCGCCGTCATCATGGTTCAGCAGCGCGGCCGCATCACCCAGGCGAAGTCCGACATGGCCGCCATCCTCCTCGCGCTCAAGGGCGTCGAGAACACCTACAACAAAATGGCGAACGATGCCAATTTCAACGGAAATGCGCCGGGGCATTTCTCGGTGGGTTCTGCAACTTCTCCAAGCGGTATCAAACTTGGCGGCGGTGTCGATTCCAATTATTTTGAAGACGACGACGCGCCCCAGAATCAAGCCTATGATGCGTTCATCGTCGAATTGACGGTGCCCCAGCTGATCAGCAGCGCCTCCAATTTGAACATCAACAAACGCCGGCAGAAATTCCTCGACCCCAAGGCGAAATTTGATCCCACCGAAGGATATACCTCTGCAACCGACGCGGATGAAATACGGAATCGGAAGCAGCTCTGGCGTGATCCGTGGGGCAACCGTTACGTGATTTTGATCAATACCGATTTCAGCGATCAGATTCCCAATCCGGCTGATACGAGCAAAGTGCTCTCGACCAAGGCCGTCATCTACTCCTTCGGGCCGAACGGCAAGGACGACAGCGGGAAAAACATTCAGGTCGATGTGGGCAGCCCTGATAAGGCCGATGACGACATCTGCAGCTGGAACGATTGATGATTGATTTTCTCCAGAGATGAGCGTCTCCACTGAATTGCGTCACCGCCTGGAATATATGGCGGTGTGGATTCCATATCATTTGATCCGCCATCTGCCGTACTGCGTGGTGAAGTTTATCGCGCGGTGCGGCGGTTGTCTGGTTCACGCCGCACCGTCGGCGCGGCGGATCGTCCGGGCGAACATTCATGCGGCGATGCCGGAACTGCCGGAGAGCGAGGTCAACCGCATCGCCCGGGAGTCGTTTTATCACATCGCGTGGAATCTGCTCGAATTCTTCTGGCTGGACGGGAAGCCCGCGCGGATCCGGCGTTGTTATTATCTGCCGGAAGAGATCACCGAACAGCTCAAGGGTCATGTGGCGCGCGGCGAACGGATCATTTTCGTCAATCCCCACCTCGGCAGCTGGGAGGCCTCCGGGGTGATGGCTCCCTTCTATGCCGGTGTGCGGATGGTCGCGATCGCCAAACCGGTCAAGAATCCCTACTTCAACCGGATTCTGAACCGTGGGAGCCGGGAGAAGGTGCCGGGGCTGGAGATCATATTCTCCACCGGCGCCATCCGTGCGGCGTTGAAGGCGCTCCGCGCCGGGCTCGGGGTCGGCACGTTGATCGATCAGAACACCCGCGGGCGCGACGGCGGAGTGTTCGTCGATTTCTTCGGGCTTCCGGTGCCGAGCAGCACGGCGCCGGCCAATTTGATGGCGTACTGCCGGCTGCATAAAATTCCGGCGGTGATCATTTACGGTACGAGCGTGCGGCACGCGGACGGACGGATCACCGCCCATTCGGAGTATCTGCCTAAACCGTTCGAGGAATACGCCGACGAAAAGGAAGTTCTGCAGGATCTGATGCGGATCAGCGAGAAGTACATCCGGCGCTATCCGGAGCAGTATCTCTGGTTTTACAAACGCTTCCAATACATTCCGCCGGAGTGTCCGGAAGAGTTGCGGGCGCGTTATCCCTTCTATGCGCGGGATATTTCCGCGCACTTCTTCCGGAAAACCGCCCGGGATCTGGCGGAAGAGGCCGGCAGGTGATTTTAACGTAAGTTCCGTTTCTGCAGTAACGGCAGCAGAAATTCAATGTTGTTGGTGGTGATGGAATCAATTTCCAGCGGTAGAACTTTTTCCAGTTGTTCTTCGGTATCTACAGGGTAAACATCCACCAGAAGCCCGAGATGATGAAAATAATCCGTTTCCGCCGCGGTCACCTCAGAGTTCCAGACGCATACCTTGTTGATGAATG
>CALXNS010000057.1 GCA_944389815.1 uncultured Victivallis sp.
CCGAGGCGGAAAAAATCTACACCCTCCTCGGCCAGCCGGACGCGCTCAAACTCCATTTTGCCCCCGGCGGGCACGGTTACGACGAGAAGAGCCGGATGGCGATGTATCGCTTCTTTGCCGCGCAGACAAAAGCGAATTCCGTCCCGGAAAACGAACTCCACCCGGGCGACGAAGTGTACGCAACGAAATCCGGCAACGTGAACGATCTCCCCGGCGCCCGGCCGCTGCCGCGTTTCCTCGCGGAGATGGCCGACGCGGTTCCGACGGGATCGGGTCTGGAGGCGTGGCGGAATTTTCTCGGACGTGTTCACCACGTGACTTCACCGGAAACGACGCCCGATTATAAACTCATCCGTCCCGGCTACCACTCCGACGGCGGCGGCGCGGCGCAGCGGGCGATCTCGGTCATCGGCGTCAAAACGGAACCGGGCATCCTCGGATTTCTCCACACGATCGTCCCGGAACCCTACGCCTATCGGTTGCAGTCGAAAGCGGAGTGTCTGCTTCACGTGGCCGATTTCGATGCGGAGAGTGAATTGTTCTCCCGGTGGACCGGCCATGAAACCGAATCGGTTTTCGTTCTTGACGTGCGCGGCTCCGGAAAGAGCATGTCGCAGACCAGCGACCGCAACAACAACCGTTACGCGCCATACGCCACGGAATATTTCTACGATGCGACCGGGATCACCCTCGACGATTCCCTCTGGGGCGGCCGTTGCCGCGACGTGCTCGCCGCGTTGAGACTGTTGCGTGCCAACGGTGCGGAAAAACTCCGTCTGAGCGGTTACGGTCAGGGGGCGATGCTCGCACTGGGCGCGGCGCTGGCCGCCCCGGAACTCATCGACGCCCTCGAACTGCACCATCTTCCGCCGTCGATGAGCGCAATGGTGGGGCGTGGAGTCTACCGCCATGCGCAATCTTTTGCGCCGCGCGGGATGTTGACGGTGGGAGATATTCCGGACATGCTCGCGGCGCTGCCGATGCCGTACACGCTGTGCGAACCGGGCAATGATTACGCCACGCCTGCGCCGTTGTACTGAGCATGGAACCAGACCAACACGGAAACGCCGTAACTTGCAGCTCCGACCGCCGATGCGGCGATCCACTCGCCGCGGGCGGCAAGCAGAAGCGCCGCGCACCAGACGCCCAGTATTACAATTCCTTCAAAAAGGGAAAGATATCCGAGCGTTTGAAACATCCGGCAGAGAAAATAAAAACAGTTGATTCCCGGCACCCAGATCAGCCAGCCGGCCGGCCGCGCATCCGCCGGCAGGCGGAATGCGTCAAGTGCTCCGGCTCCGACGCAACCGGCCAGCAGCACCCCGCCGCAGAACGCCGCAACCGGAGACCCGTGATGAACCCCGACCGGAATCAGAATCAGCGAAACGCACTCCAGAAGCAACAGCAGCAACGGCACCGCCGCGGGAATCACCCCGTCGAAGAGCCGCTGCAATCCGAAAACAAGATGTGCCATGGGAACCAGCGCGAAGGGAAGCGATTTTCCCTCCTCCCCCGAATCCGCAGGCATTCTCTTATTCCGAGCCGTTTTTTTCCGGGAACGGCGCGCCTCCGACTTTTCATCTTCAGCGGAATTTCCGGCGGGAACCGCTTCCGCCGGAACGGACGGCGCGGCCAACGCGGTCAGTACCTCGTCGGCAACGGCATGGAAACGGGTGATCTCTTCCGGAGAAATGGTTTCCCCACCCTCGTGGGCGGCCCGGTTGCGGACGGAACCGATGAACGCAAGTTTCCGGCGCACATCCGGCGTCAGTTCGGAGACCGATTCGCTTTTTTCGCGCAAGCCGGTTCCGGAACCGCCCAGTTCCGTGAGGCGGTGTTCGATTTCACCGGTTCGAGCGACAATACGACCGATTTCGAGCAGCTCATCATCGCTTTTCGGCATGGTCGCGGCAACGGGCGAGGATTCCGGAGGGTTTGAAATATTTACAAATTCGTTTATATTTTTCATACGGGCAATATACCGCCCTGGAGGAAGTTTGTCAATCGCAACAGTAGAGGAGGAGAAGTTGAAATCATGAAATTTCCGTTACGATCATTCATGCTGATGTTGAGCGCGCTGTTTCTTCACGGCTGTGTTTCCGGAAATTCGACATCGAAGATCCCGGCGGTTCGGGATTTCCAGCCGGAACGCTATCTCGGGCGCTGGTATGAAATCGCCCGGCTGCCACACTCCTTCGAAGACGGCATGAGCGAAGTTTACGCCGACTACACCCCCGGAGAGGAAAACCGTATCAACGTGGTCAACTCCGGCGTCCGCGACGGAGAACGCCGCACCGTTCACGGAATCGCCAAATTCAAAGGGGCGACCGACCGCGGCGAGCTGGAGGTAAGTTTCTTCCGCCCGTTCTGGGGGGATTACAAGATTTTCTACCTCGCCGACGATTACAGCATCGCCATGGTCACCGGGTCGACCGACAAATATCTCTGGATTCTCTCCCGCAAGCCGCACCTGCCCCGACAGCAGTTGAATTCCCTGATCGAACTGGCGAAACTTCACGGCTTCCCCGTAGACAAACTGATCTTTCCGCAGCAAGCCGAAACCGTTGACGACTCCGCGGCAAAAGAATAAGGTTCCCCTGCAATATTCACCTCAAAAACCGGTTTCCGATAAAGGAAACCGGTTTTTTTACGCTTTTCAAACAATTTCTTATTGACACGAAAATAATACAGTTTCATAATATACTCTGAAAACAGATAAATACAGTTTAAATACACTTTGCTTTACATCATGAGCCGGATCGCAAAAATCACCGAAGAACTCAAAGAGGGACGCTGGGGCCGGGAGGGCCGCCTGCCGTCATTCCGCAAACTGGCGCAACACTACAGCTGTTCGCTCACCGTGGTGCAGCAGGCCATCCGCATACTGGACGAAGAGGGGTGTCTGCGCACGTTTCAGGGCAAGGGCACCTTCTGGACGACCGGAGACGTCCATCCTGGCTTCCGCCGCAACCGGATCATCGGAGTGACCTATTTGAGTGTATGCTTCAACAGCGAACTTGAAGCACTCAAGGAAGAGTGGCTCGACGCCGGCTGGTTCCTCGCCGGATACAACGCCGACATCC
>CALXNS010000058.1 GCA_944389815.1 uncultured Victivallis sp.
CCCCGCCGACCGACGCGCCGCTCTGGTTTCAGGCGCTGGAGAAGTATACCGGAACCTATAACGTCTTCAATTGTCCGACTGAAACCCGGCTGCGTCCGACGTGCGAAGTGAAGGATGCGGACTGCAAGGATCAGTGGAACAGTACAATCAAACGCGGCCAGGCACAGGCCGGGTATGTCGCCAACAGCGCATACAATCGTGGGACGCTCGCGGAACCGCGCCGTTATCAGCAGCTGGTCAATATCTTCAAATTGAGCTATGCGCTCAAACCGGATCCCAACCGGATGGTCCTGGTTGCAGACGGCTGTTTCAGCGTGTACGGTAATACCGATAACGATTCAATTGGTTTCATTCGCTGGACGAAGGGAACTTTGATTCACAACGGGAAAACCAACGTGTTGTTTCCGGACGGCCGGTGCGGTTCCGGCGGACCGGCGGATTTCGCGCGGTGCAACAACGACTACCGTGTTGACGGCAATGGAAATGGTTACAATCTTATTTACATGAATTAAGTTCGGGGAGCCCATCCGGTCGCCGGATCGGGTGGTCGATATGAATGTGAACCGCGCATGTTTTGCCCGATGGGAAAAACATGCGCGGTCTGTTTTCATAATGCGAAATGTTCGCGGTAGCGGTTGTAAAGGTTGCCTGCGCTCCGGTAACAGGAGTTCGGGCTCATGAAGTGGGAGAATTCAAAGGTGATCGCCTTGTCCATCCCCGCCTCGCGTGCGGCGTTGAGTTTGAGGAGCATCTTCTCCCATTTGATCGGCAGGAAATGGATCGGCATGTCGCGGTCGAAGGTTTCGCAATTCGTCCAGCTCTGCATGCCATACTTGTCGGCGAGACGTTTGTTGATGCGGAGATATTCGGCAAGTTCGTCGTATTCGCAGTGACCGTCCTGAAAGGCGATGATGTCCACCGCGCCCTGAATGTCGCAGAGGATTTCGTTCCAGTCGCGTTCGTGTTCCTGGAAGGAGACCGGATTGTCCGGGTCGATCTTGATCCCGCCGATGAAAGGCGAGATCAGGACGGGCAGATTGCCGGAAACCGCTTTGCAGCAGCGGCCGAGTTCCGCGTATCCGGTGACGACGGATTTGTTTTTGCGACTGATTTCGTGGGAGAGGTACCAGCCGCCAAAGGCGGGGCTGCTTCCATAAAGGTCATATGCCTCCCGAACCGCGTCACAGGCGATGGAAACTTCGTCGTCGAGCGTTTCATCATACCAGTTCTCGCCTTCGTAAGTGCCGAAATAGAAGGTCATGCCCCATTTTTCGGAGAGCTCCAGAAAGAGCGCGACCAGATCGACGGGCGGCGTGTAGCACCCTTTGCGCCGGGCGAGCACTTTGGAGGGATACGCACAGAAGCGGCGCAGTCCGCTGCGGATTAAAATAACCGTATCAATGCCGATCGCCTTCATGGCTCCGAAGTCGTTGTCCCATTCGCGCGCACCCCAGTTCTGGTGCGGAATGTCCCAGCTGATCTCATCGAGGAATGTACCGGTGATTTTCATCTTGCTCTTCCTTTATCGTGATTGCGTTGAGGAATCGTAAATGGATTCCGGCCGATGCCCGGAGGCCGCCGGGGCCGTTCCGGAGACGCCGCATTGGAACCTTATTTCTTAAACTATCGCAGAGGAATTGATTTTCAAGAGAAAAAGCGGAACTTTCGAGTTTTTCCTCTTTTTTTCTGTTTTTCGCGCCCAGGTGGGTTGCAAAAGTTGACTAGTCAAATTATATTCAATAAGAAAAGATCAGTCAAGATGGGAGAAGACCGATGCGTGAGCAGCCGTTTCGCCAAATAGCGCGGGAGTTGTCCGCGCGGATTCGTCGCGGCGAATACGCGCCGGGTGCGGCATTGCCTTCACGGCTGGAATTGATGCGGGAATTCGATGTGGCGCGGGCCACGCTGGATCGCGCGATCCGGGAACTGGTACATCAGGAACTGCTGATCAGCCGTCATGGTTCGGGCACCTTCGTTGCGCCGGGAGGGGGGGCCGCGAAATGGCACGTGGCGCTGGTGGGAGCGACGATTCCATTGGAATATGAGAAGCTGCCGTTTAAAATCACTCTGGTTTCCAGCGGAGAAGTGGAGAGGAAGTCGCAGTGGCGGCGATTGTTCGAGTTTGACGGGATTTTGTGGCTGCGTCCGGAAACGCCGCTTTTTCCAGTGATTGAGGCGTTGGCGGGCCGGGTGCCGCAGGTGGTGGTGAACCGGGTTTATCCGGGAATCGCGTATGTTTCGACCGATCATCGCGGGGCGTATTACCGGATCGTGCGCGACCGGCTTGCGGCGCATCCGGATGCGATTCCGGTGCTGCTCGCATCGGACCCGGGGACGATTCCGACCGGTTATCGGCGTGACGGTTTCGTCGACGCCTGCCGTGAGGCGGGGACGTTTTATGAAATCTGGCCGCTGCCACGGGGTTTTGCAGGGAAACTTGCGAGACTGCGCGAACATGCCGGGAAACTCCCGGCGGCGCGGCCGTGGATCTGGGTCGCCGACGCGCTGGCGCATACCGGTGCGGTGATGCGTCTCGGTGCGGAATTGGGATTCCGCTGGGGAGAGCAAGTGTTCTACAGCGACTTCGACGACGAATACGATGAAAGTGTCTGGGGGATTCGGGTGACGAGTTTTCTGCAGGATCAGCCGGGATTGATCGCGGAGGCGGCCGAACTCCTGACGCGGCAGATGGAAAGTGGTGAAATGATCGGGGACGGCCGGCTGGTCGCTCCGGAATTCCGTTGTGGGGAAAGTTGAATTTCAATCAAATCAGGGAAGCGAGACGATGAAAGATCCAGTCAGAGTGGCGATTGCCGGTTTCGGGCGCAGCGGTTATGGGATTCACGCTGAATATCTGAAGACCGATCCCCGGTTCCAGGTGGTGGCGGTGGCCGATGAAATTGCCGAACGGCGGGAAGACGCGGTCAAATTGTTCCAGTGCGAGGTGTTCGAACATTATCCGGAAATGCTTGCGCACGGCAATTTCGATCTTCTGGTCAATGCGACGCCGAGCAAATTTCATGTGGAAGCGTCGCTTGCCGGGCTGCGGAGCGGATTCCATGTTCTGAGCGAGAAACCTTCCGCCACGACGCTGGCGCAATTCGATGCGATCACCGCCGCCGCCGAGAAGGCCGGGAAATATTTCTTTCCGTTCCAGAACTCCCGTTATTACCCCTATTTCCGGAAGATCCGGCAGATCATCGCCTCCGGTGTATTGGGACGGATCATCTGCGTGCGCAGCAACTGGAGCGGCTTCGCCCGGCGTTGGGACTGGCAGACGCTGCAGAGCGAATGCGGCGGGAATTTGTACAACACCGGGCCGCATCCGGTCGATCAGGGGATTGTGTTGTTCGGCGAGGGGATGCCGAAGGTCTTCTGTCGGATGGATTGCGAACACTTCGATCTCGGCGGAGACGCGAATAATTTCTGCGCGTTGACGCTTTACGGCGAAGGACATCCGACGATTGAAATTCAAGTGAGCAGTTTTCTTGCTTATCCGCAGGGCGAAATTTACAACATTCAGGGCACGTGCGGCGGCCTGACCGGCGGGCCGAATGGATTGCATTGGAAATATTTTGATCCCGCGCGGGCGCCGAAACAGACGCCGTGGCGGCCGTGGAGCCGGAACCGGGAATATTGCAATGAACAGCTTCCGTGGCAGGAGGAGAGCTGGAATTTCTCCGACGCGAGCTGCAATGCGAATGGTTTCGTCGATCTTTCCGCCGGAGTTTACGGCAATTTGTACGACGTTCTCGTCAACGGCGCAGAGCGGGAGATCAAACTCGAAGAGGTCCGGCGCCAGATCTATGTTCTGGAAGAGGCGCACCGGCAGAATCCGCTGCCGCGCAACGGGAAATGATTTTGAATGTGGATGATGCGGGAAGGGAAAAATGGAAATGAAAGAACTGAAACTCGGCATGGTCGGTTTGGACACCTCGCACGTGGTGGCGTTCACCGGCTGTTTCAATCAGCCGTCTGATCCGTTTTACGTTGCCGGAACGCCGGTGGCGGCGGCGTTTCCGGGCGGCAGCGCGGGATTCTCCCTGAGCCGGGAACGTGTGGAAATGTTTACTGAAAAAGTGCGTCGTTCCGGCGTCAGGATCGTCGATTCCATTGCGGATCTGGCCGGGCTGGACGGTTTTCTCCTGACCAGCGTCGATGGTGCTCAGCATCTGGAACAATTCCGCCAACTGGTCGAATTCGGCAAACCGGTGTACATCGACAAACCGCTCGCGTGCAGTTATGATGACGCCCGGGCGATTTTCCAGCTGGCAGCGGAGAAGCAGATTCCGATCATGACCTCGTCGAGTCTGCGTTTCGCCGCCGGGATCTGTGATGCGCTGCCGGAAGGTGAACACGTTTTCTCCGTGGAAGCATTCGGCCCGATGGCGCTGCCGGAGGATTACCGGGATTATTTCTGGTACGGGATTCACACTGCGGAGATGGTCTACACCTTTCTCGGACGCGGCTGTCGGACGGTGCGGACACTGCATACGGAGAAACTCGATTTGATTACCGGCGTATGGGGCGACGGCAGGATCGGTTCGATCGCCGGGAACCGGGTCGGCGCGCAGAATTTCGGCGTGCGGCTGACGACCGACAAAGCGCACCGTGTCAGTTTGCAGAATCCGGAAATTCCTTATCTTGCTTCGCTTGCATGTGCGTTGCAGACCTTTTTCCGGAGCGGCAGATCAGCGATCGATCCCGCCGAAAGTCTTGAGATCATCGCATTTCTCGAAGCGGCCAGCCGCAGTCTCGCCGCCGGCGGAACGGCGGTCGATCTTGCGGAATTATGAATGGGAGGAGATGACAATGAAGGTACGTATTTTTGACGAAAAAGTTTCTCTCGGCAATGCCGCCGCCGCCGCCGGTGCGGAAAAAATTCGCGCCGCACTGCGTGAACGCGGCACCGCCAATATCATTCTGGCAACCGGAGCAAGTCAGTTTGAAATGCTCTCCGCATTGTTGCGGGAGACCGGAATCAACTGGAACAAGGTGCGGATCTTCCATCTGGATGAATACATCGGGCTGCCGATCGATCATCCGGCCGGATTCCGGAAATACCTCTGGAAGCGGTTCGTTTCGCAGCTTCCGGTACCGCCGGCGGCGTTTTATCCGGTGGACGGAAGCGCCGACGATCCCGCCGCCGCGTGCGCGGAACTCGGGGCGGTGATCTCCCGTTATCCGATCGATGTCGCATTCATCGGCATCGGAGAGAACGGGCACATCGCCTTCAACGATCCGCCGGCCGATTTCGAAACGGAAACGCCGTATCTGGTAATCGCGCTCGATGAAAAATGCCGCAGGCAGCAGTTGGGCGAGGGGTGGTTCCCGAAACTGGAAGACGTGCCGGAACGGGCGATTTCAATGAGCGTCCGGCAGATCCTCAAGAGCAGGGCGATCATCAATACCGTTCCTGATCTGCGCAAGGCGGAAGCGGTTCGCGATGCACTCGAAGGGGAATTGACCAACCGTTGTCCGGCGTCGATTCTGCGCACGCACGCGGATGTGACGACATTCCTCGACCGGGATTCGGCTTCTCTGCTGGAGAAGAAATATGAATAATCCCGGCTGGGTCGATCTGCAGGTCAATGGTTACAACGGGGTAGATTTTTCTGATCCCGCGTTGAGTGAAGAGGATTTTCTGCGTGCGGCCGATGGAATTTTCCGCTCCGGCACCGCGCTCTTTCTTCCGACGATCGTCACCAGTGCGCCGGAGGTCTATTCCCGCAACCCGGCGCTGATGCGCCGCACTGCGGAAAAACATGGATTGCTCGACCGGATTCCCGGCGTTCATCTGGAAGGACCCTTCATTTCACCGAAACCCGGCGCCGTCGGCGCGCACAATCCACAATGGGTTCAAACTGCGACGGCGGAGGCGGTTGAACGGCTTTTTCAACAAGGCGAAGGATTCATTCGCATGATGACCTTCGGGGCCGACGCGCCCGGAGTTGAAAATGCGATCCGGCAGGCGTGTGAACTTGGCATCGCCGTTTCCGTCGGCCACCATCTGGCCGACGCCGCGGAGATCCGCGCCGCCGCCGATGCCGGGGCGCGCACGCTCACCCACCTCGGCAATGGAATTCCCAATTCGATCGACCGCCACCGGAACCCGATCTGGGCCGGTTTGGCCGAAGACCGGCTCACGGCAATGATCATCACCGACGGTCATCATCTGCCGGCGGAGGTCGTCAAGGTGATCTGCCGCTGCAAAGGTGCGGAAAAGATCATCGTCACCAGCGACGCATCGCCCGCGGCCGGTTTCAAACCGGGCCGGTATCACGTGCTCGGAAACGATGCGATTCTGGAACCGAACGGACGATTGTACAATCCGGCAAAACAGTGTCTTGTCGGTTCCGCATCCATCCTCGCGCAATGCATGGCGTTTCTGGAGTCGCTGGAAATCTTCTCCGAAGCCGAACTCCTTCAGGTCGGGCGCACCAACGCTCTCGCATTGCTCGAAGCCGCCGCGGCAAATGCCGCCGCGCGACATTGAGCTGAATTGAAAAAGGCAATAACGAAACCGCCGCGGGATTTCCAAATTCCCGCGGCGGTCGTCGTTCAAAGTTTAAGCAGCAATCGGACGAGTTGATCGCCCTTCATTGCGCCAAGTTTTCCTGAGGGCGCGAGCTGTTCGCTGAAACGATCAACCGCATCCGGTTCGATGCCGGGGCCGCAGACCGCCACCGGGACCGGCGTGGTGGTGTGCTTGCGCAGATGAATCGGCACCGGATGATCCGGCAGCACTGCGAAGCGAATTGGTTCATTGGCGAGCGCCGCGCGGATCGGCGCGACGATTTTCGCGTCGAAATCTTCGATCGCCTGCATTTTAAGCTTCAAATCCCCGAGGTGGGAACATTCGTCGATCGCCTCGACGTGAACATACACCAGATCGTGAGTGCGCAGTGCATTGAGCGCCGCCTCGACTTTCCCGGCGTAATTGGTGTCGATGAATCCGGTCGCTCCCGGCACTTCCACGACGGTCATGCCGGAACATTTCCCGATTCCCTTGACCACGTCGACCGCGCTGATGATGGCGCCGCGGCAGCCGAGGTATTGCTCTTCGAACGGAGTCAGGTTCGGGCACTTTCCGGGACTCCACGGCCAGATGTAGTTGGCCGGGGCCTTCCGGTCGCGGTTGAACGGGTGCGCCGCGAGAAACGCCGCAGCAAGTTTACCGAGGCGGTCGAGAAATTCCACCGTGTAACGCGCTTCCGGCGAATCGTCCGCCGGAGTCAGGGGCAGCTCGGCAACCGGGATGTCCTGCGAGGAGTCGGGTTTGAAGTAATTGACCTTCTCCGAGAATTTTTTTCCGTGGAGCACGAGCAGATTCCGGTAACTTACGCCCGGATGAAACGTGACGTCGTCGTTGCCGAACTTCTTCTGCAGCGCCGCGATGAGCTGCGCGGAAATCGCATTGTCGATGTGCCCGGCCGAATAATCCCGCAACACCCCGTCGCTGGAGACGTAAACCAGATTGCAGCGGAACGCCACATCGTCCGGCGCCAGGCGGATTTCCTGACTGACCGCTTCAATCGGCCCGCGTCCGGGATAGTTGCGTTCCGGGTAAAACCCGAGCACCGACATGTTCGCGACATCCGATGAGGTCGGCAACCCCTCCGGCAGCGTCAGGAACGTGCCGCTTCGCCCTTCACGGGCGATCGCATCCATCGCCGGAGTCCGGGCAGCTTCCAGCGGAGTTTTGCCGTTCAATTCCGGCAATGGCTCGTCGGCCATGCCGTCAGCGAGAAAAATAACTGCTTTCTGATTCATTTCAACATGATTCCGATAAGATTTCATGGAGTTTCTCCGGAGAAACCCCTTCTACAATCAATGATTTATCCCTGCTTGCCGCACCGCTTTTCAACGTCACGCGCCCACGCGGAATTCCACACCGTTCAGCCAGCATCCGGCAGAGTTCCTGATTGGCCCGCCCGTCCGTCGGCGGCGATTGCAGTGCGATTTTCACGCAGTCATTGCCGTAGGACCCGACCACTCCGGCGCGCGAGGCGCCAGGCTGCACCCGGCACCGGAGCAGCGTTCCGCCGGGCGCCGTTTTAAAGGCTGTCCGCGGCAGTTCCGGCATCGGTATTCGGGCGGATGGTTTCCGCCGGTTCCGCTGCCGCTTCCGGATCGTCCGGAACCCGGCCGAGCAGCTGATTGATTTCGTCGATCGACAACGTTTCGCGTTCGAGCAGAGCCTGGGCGAGTTTCTCGAGTTCGTCATGGAACTCCTGCAGTACCGAGCGAGCCGTCCCAAGCGCCTCGTTGACCAGGCGGCGAATTTCCAGATCGATCTCCCGCGCGGTCTCCTGGCTGCACGGTTCTTCGGGCGGCATGTCGATCCGCACGTGCGGATGAGCCGGGAAACTGCCGACCTTCACCGGGCCAAGTTTTTCGGTCATGCCGAAAATGCAGACCATCCGCTTGGCGATCGCGGTCAGGTGGTCGATATCCGCGGAGGCTCCGGTGGTGATGTCGCCGAAAATCAGCTCTTCCGCGGCGCGGCCGCCCATGGTCATCGCCATTTCCGCTTCGAGTTCGAGTTTGCTTCGCGTGTAAACGTCTTCCTTCGGCATCGTGAATGTCGCGCCGAGATAAGCCTGACCCCGCGGAATGATCGTCACTTTGTGCACCGGCGTGCAGTGCGGATTGTGCAGCGCGACCAATGCGTGCCCCGCCTCATGGTAGGCGGTAAGTTTGCGTTCGCGTTCGGTGATCTTCCGGCTGCGCCGTTCCCGGCCGTAACTGACCTTGTCGCGCGCCTCTTCCATGTCCGCCTGGGTGACGGCTTCCTGATTTTTGCGGGCGGCGAGCAACGCCGCTTCATTGCAGAGATTGGCCAGATCCGCACCGCTGAACCCCGGCGTGGTTCGCGCAATCACATCGAGATTGAGATCCGGGGCAACCTTGATCTTCTTGACATGAACATCGAGAATCTGCCGCCTCCCGTTGATGTCCGGCAGATCCATGACCACCTGCCGGTCGAACCGTCCCGGCCGCAACAGCGCCGGATCGAGCACATCGGGGCGGTTGGTCGCCGCCAGCACGATCACTCCGGTGCGGCTTTCGAGGCCATCCATTTCCACAAGCATCGCATTGAGCGTCTGTTCGCGTTCGTCGTGACCGCCGCCCCAGCCGGAGAAACGGGAACGCCCGACCGCGTCGATTTCATCGATGAAGATCAGACACGGGGTATTTTTGCGCGCCTGTTCGAACATATCGCGCACCCGGCTGGCGCCGACGCCGACGAACATCTCCACGAAATCCGAGCCGCTGATCGAAAAGAACGGCACGCCCGCCTCGCAGGCGACCGCCTTGGCCATCAATGTTTTTCCGGTTCCCGGATCGCCGACGAGGAGACACCCTTTGGGAATCTGCCCCCCGACAAGCTGGAAACGCAACGGATCCTTGAGGTATTCAACGATTTCGCTGATCTCCTCCTTGGCCTCATCGGCTCCGGCGATGTCGCTGAAATGAACGTTCAATTCATCGGCGGGGATCATCCGCGCGCGGCTTTTGCCGAAATCCATCGCGCCCTTGCCGGCCATCTTCATCTGGCGCGAGGTGAAGAAATAGATTGCGCCGATCAGGATCAGCACCGGCAATATTCCCATCAGAAAGAGGTTCCACCAGCCGGCGTTGTTGGTTTCGATCTTCACTTGCGTATTCCGGAGCTCCCGGACAAGATCTTCGGAATAGAGCACGCGTGTCCGGTATTGCCCGACGGTTTGCGCGGCGTTTTCACCGCTCTTCGACGTAATCGAATCCTCCTGTGTCCCGGGGGTTTTCACCGTGGAGACCGCGTTGTCCGCTCCGGGAACGGTACGATATTTTCCTTCGATGACCAGGACACGTTCGCCTTCGCTGGTGAGCGATGCGCTGAGGATGTCCTTTCTGGCGAGGAGTTCCTCAAACTGTGTCTGAGTGAGATCGCGTGTCTTCGAGGGGCCGTAGCCACGGAAGAAGAACAACGTGCCGATGGCGATGAATACAAAAAGCCAGACCAGCGCCGCCCGCGGCGTATTCGTCGTCGGCACCGGGCGCCGTGGCGGCGTCGGCGACGATGAAGGGCCGCCAGGAGATTGGCTGTCTTTTTTTTCGTTCTGGTTTTCTTTGTTTTCAGACATATTGATTTGAACTCCTCAAAATCTCTCATATCCCGGTATGGATGCGTCGGATGATTTCCCGGGAATGCAATATTCGTCATTCGGAATTGCTGCACCGCGTCTTATGCGGACGAAGCGTCCGGTCTCCTCCTCCGGTTCGATTGAAAAATCCGGATCCGTCGTCGTCAGTTGCCCTCTTTCAGGAACACGATCCGAGCCAGCGCGAAGACCATCATCGCCACCACCAGCAGCCCGAGCAACCCCATTCCGAGAAGCATCAGCTTCTGATTTTTGGCGTTCTTGGCTTTCTGCTGCATCGCGAACGGGTCGAGATTGCTGAGCGTCGGCACGGTCGAAGTTTTGCTGTCGATGCTGGAAAGATCGATCGTATGTGTTTGCGAAATGGCGCCGTCGCTGTCGGCGCTGTTGTCATAAAGAACTTCGACGCCGCCGAAAAGAATGATGTCGGAATTTTTGAGTTCCTGTTCGGTAATCGGCACATTGTTGATCCGTGTTCCGTTGGTACTGTCGTGGTCACGGAGAATATAAACGGTCTTCCCGTCGCGTTCACTGCGGATGATATCCGCATGATATCCGCTCAGACTCGGATCCTTGATGCAGATATCCATTCCGTCCCGGCGTCCGACGGTCATCGAATCCTTATTGAGTTCGAATGTCTTTCCTCTCATTTTTTCAAAGAGGACCGTCAACTTCGGAGTATCAGCCATGATGTCGCCCGTTTCCAAAATAAAAATTTATATATAATCGTCACGACCTGAATGAAAAAGAAGGCAAAACGCCATTCGCCGCTTCTTGTTTCCGGTCATCAACTTCTTTACCGTCAAGGAATATAACGCAAAGGGAAAAAGATTGCAACACGAAATTTCATTTTTCTTAAGAATAATTCAGGAATTCTTCCGGAATTTTCGTTTCCGACGGGGAATTGTCAGATATTTTCGATTTCATTCCGAAAATGGCAGGCGGCCAGGTGGTCATCCGTGCCGGCCGGCAGAAGTTGCGGCGCTTCCCGGCGGCACTGCTCGCGGCAGTGCGGGCAGCGCGGATGGAACGGGCAGCCTGATGGCGGATTCAGCGGTGAAGGCACGTCGCCCGGCAGCACGATTCGCTTCCTGCCCGCCGCATCGAGCGTCGGCACCGCGGAGAGCAGCGCCTGCGTGTATGGGTGACGTGGATTGGCGGTCAATTCCCGGGCCGGGGCTGATTCCACCACTTTCCCGAGATACATGACCAGAATCCGCTGCGAAATATGTTCGACCACCGCCAGATCGTGGGCAATGAAAAGAAACGCCGTGTTCGTTTCCCGGCGAATCCGGCACAGAAGATTGATGATCGAAGCCTGCACGCTCACATCCAGTGCCGAGACCGGTTCGTCGGCGACGATGAACTCCGGCGCGGCCGCCAGCGCGCGGGCGATGCCGATCCGCTGCCGCTGCCCCCCTGAAAATTGATGCGGATAACGTCCGAGAGAGGATTCCGGAAGCCCCACCAGTTCGAGCAGTTCAGCTGCGCGTCTTCTCCGTCCGGCTTTATCCAGCGTCGAATGGAGCGCCAGCACTTCATCAAGGACGGCGGCAATGTTCAAGCGCGGATTGAGTGAGCCGTAGGGATCCTGGAAGATCATTTGAAAATGACGTCGTTCCCGGCGCAGTTCCCGGCCTTTGAGCGTGCTGAGATCCCGGCCGTTGAGCCGTACCCGGCCGGCGCAGGGGGTCTCCAGGCGGACCAGTGCTCGGCCCAGCGTGCTTTTCCCGCAGCCGGATTCCCCCACCAGTCCGACGATTTCTCCGGCGTTCAGCGTGAAACTTACGCCGTCCACGGCGCGGACGAACCGCTTCGGCCGGAACCAGGAGCCCCGCACCGGGTAATGAACTTTTAAATTTTCAACTTCCAGCAGCGCCATGATATTTTCAGGTATGCTCCCAGTGATTTTTCATCGTCGCTTCTTCTGGGGGCTGCGGAAAAACCGCCATGGCGGTGATGTTGTCGCGCCCGCCGGCGAGCAGGACTCGACGCATGACGGCGTTCACTGCGTCGCGCGGCGTCCGGCTTTCGCCGAGAATTGCCGCCAGTTCCGGGTTCGGCAGATAGCGCGAGGCCCCGTCGGAACAGAGAAAATAACGGCTGCGCGCCGGGCGCGGCCGTCGGACAATATCCAGTTCGAGATTCCGTTGCGGACCGACCGCGCGGGCGATGATGTTGCTCATGTCGTCGGTACAGTGCAGCTCGTAACCGTATTCCCTGGCGAATTCGGCGGCAAAGGTGTGATCGGTCGTCAGTTGATGGAGCGTGCCGGTTTCCTCTCGTTCGTACAATCTGCTGTCTCCGGCGCTGGCGAAGACCAGCTGATCCGCGAAGAACAACGCGGCAACGACTGTGCTTCCCATGGGGCGGGACTGATGTTCGAGCCGGTTTCGTTCGAAGATGCGCCGGTTGGCGGAACCGAGTGTCCGGTTGAGAAATTCCTCTGCTCCGCCAGGTGGGATGAGTTCTGCATCCCGGGTCGCGCGGTATGCGCGGGCGAGATCCCGACAGCAGATCAGACTGGCGATGCCGCCGTTGGCATGACCGCCGACTCCGTCGGCCACCACGGCCAGTACGCTTTGCCGGTGCGGCAGTCGAAGATAGACGAAACAGTCTTCGTTATGTTTTCTCACCAATCCTGGATTGCTTTCCGCGGCGATGCGGATCCCGGCGGTGTTGGTCATGGATTCCCCCGATTTTTCTGTATGAAACTGCCGTATCGGGCTTGCAATACGGTATCGGAACGTATCTATTAATAATAGTTTATCTTCCGGCAATTGTCAACTGAATTTCGGGAAATCACCATGGAAAAGCAACAACTTTTCATCACATCTGCGCCTGATGGCGCGCTTCAGTGTCGGTTCGTCCGGCGCCGCCGCCGGTTCCGGCCGTTGAATTCTGCAAACATCGTAACCGCCGGTGAGCCGGATGCCGGGATCGGAGCGTGACATCATGCATGTTCCCGCAGCTTTGCAGACGGTCGGACTGTTGATCTTGTCCAATATCTTCATGACTTTCGCCTGGTACGGGCATCTCAAGAATCTCTCCAACCGCGCGTGGTATGTCGCCGCGATCGCCAGCTGGGGGATCGCGCTTTTCGAATACCTGCTTCAGGTGCCGGCCAACCGGATCGGGCACACGACGCTCTCGCTCGGGCAGTTGAAGATTCTGCAGGAGGTGATTGCGTTGAGCGTGTTCGTCCCGTTCTCCATTTTTTACATGAAGGAACAGCTCTCCTGGAATTATCTTTATGCCGCGCTCTGTATTGCCGGGGCGGTGTTTTTCATCTTCCGCGGCTGACGGCATGGAATCGTTCTCCCGCAATGAGAGCGGATGAAGAAAACCCGGAGTGACGCCTGTGCGCGACTCCGGGTTTTTCGGCGGAATTTTTCCGCGGGATTGATTCCGCCGGGAATTATTCCATGATGATCTTCGTGTAATCGCCGCCCGGCGGGATCATCGGCAGCACGTGATCCTCGTATCCGGTGTGCACGTCGAGCAGGAACGCCCCCTTCGAGGCGAGCATCTCCTCCAGTGCCGGAATGAGTTCCTCCCGGGTGAAGACGTCGCGTCCCGGAATGCCGAATCCCCTGGCGATCGTCACGAAATCCGGATACGGCACTCCCGTGCAGCGGCCGCCGTCACAGCCTTCGCAGTTTTTCCCGGGAGTACCGCACGAACCCTTGCAACGACCCAAAACGGTGTTGCCGCGGTTATGGTTGTAGAAACGATCCTCCCACTGCGCAACCATGCCGAGATGCTGATTGTTCAGAATGATCATCTTCACGTCGATCTCTTCGACGAAGAGCGTTCCGAGTTCCTGGATGTTCATCTGGAAACTGCCGTCGCCGTCGATGTTGATGACGGTCTTTTCCGGACATGCCACCTTGGCGCCCATCGCGGCGGGCAAACCGAATCCCATCGCGCCGAATCCGCCCGAAGTGAGCAGCTGGCGCGGATAATGATATTGATAATATTGCGCCGCCCACATCTGATGCTGGCCTACGCCGGGAACGATCACGGCCTGGCCTCCGGTCAGGCGCGAGAGCGTTTCGACGACAAATTGCGGCTGAACATGTTCCGGATGGCTTTTATAGCGCATCGGGAAGCGTTTCTTCCACTCCTCGATCTGCGCGAACCACTCCGCATAATCCTGGCGGAAGGGGTCGGCGTTCAGCGCCTGAAGAACCTCTTTCACATCGGCGAGAACGCCGAGATCGGCGCGGATGTTCTTGTTGATTTCCGAATCGTCGATGTCAACGTGAATGATTTTCGCATTGCGCGCGAAGGTCTTGGGATTGCCGGTCACCCGATCCGAAAACCGCGCGCCGAGCGCGATCAACAGATCGCATTCGTTGGCGGCGTAATTGGCGTAGACTGCGCCGTGCATCCCCAGCCAGCGCAACGACATCGGATGTCCTTCCGGCAATGCGCCGATGCCCATAAGCGTGGTCACAACCGGAATATGGTACGATTCGGCGAACTTCGCCAGCTCCGCGGCGGCTCCGGCGGAGATGATTCCGCCTCCGGCATAAATGCACGGACGCTTCGACGCGGCGATCATCGCGCGGATCTCGCGAATTGCCGCCGGGTCGAGTTTGGGCGCCGGGTGGTAATAGCGCAACTGCGGCGGTTCGTTGAAATCCGGTACGCATTTCTGCTGCTGCACATTTTTGGGAATGTCCACCACCACCGGTCCCGGACGTCCCGAGTTTGCCAGCAGAAACGCCTCCTTCAGCGTCCGGGGAATGTCCCTGGCATCGAGAACCAGAAAACTGTGTTTGACGATCGGGCGGGTCACGCCGATGATGTCGGTTTCCTGGAAGGCGTTTTTCCCGATCAGCGAACTCGGCACCTGACCGGTGATGAAAACCGTCGGGATGGAATCCATATAGGCGTCGGCGATGCCGCTGACCAGATTGGTGGCGCCCGGGCCGCTGGTGGCCATGCAGACGCCGACCTTCCCCGACGCCCGCGCATAACCGCCGGCGGCGAAAGCTCCGCCCTGCTCGTGACGGGGCAGTATGATACGGATTCGCGAATGGCTCAGCGCCTGATGCAATTCGATCGCCTGGCCGCCCGGATAGGCGAATACGACTTCAACGCCGAGGAGCTCCAGGCTTCGGATCGTGATTTCGCTGCCTTTCATAAGTTCCGTCGAATTGCTGTCCATGGTTCCGTTTCCTTACCTTGTATGAATTGCCGTCGGAATTGTTCCGGCGGCGGATAAACCTGTAAAAAATATAATATAACCTCCATGCCGGGAAAAATCAAATCTCCGGAACGGCGCCGCCCCGGGGAATCGTGGAGAAATTCCATAAGTGTCGCTGCCGGGAATTGAAAATTGCGTATTGTGGTAATATATTAACAGCGAAGCATTCTGCGTTATTGCAGGCCGAATGAATGGGAACGGGAAAAGATGCCGAAAATCAATTATGACTTCGATACCGATCCGGTACCGCCGTCACCGGAGGAGTCCGCCGGACACAAATGGCGCCTGGTGGTGATTTTTCTGGTGATCGCGGCGATCACCGGCGGTGTGATTTACTACCTTTATCCCGGTTCCGAACCGGAGGCGGAACCGCTTCCGAATCCGCCGGCGACGGAGGCTCGCACCGAGGGACCCGAGCGTTATGTATTGCCTGTTTCCGGCGAGAACGAAGCATCTCCTGAGGCGCAGTTGTCCGATTCCGTTCCGGAAGCGGAAGAGGACGAAGAGTCCGACGGAGAAGAAGATTTTGTCGAGGAAGAGGCGGCGGAAACTCCCCTTGAGTCGATTCCGGAACCGGTTATCGAACCGGAATATACCGTCGAGCCCGAGAAGGATCGTCCGTGGATCGGCGATTTGCTGGTGCGCGACGGTGCGCTTCCGGTCGATGCCGGGATTGATGCCCCTGAAGCTCCGGCCGCGGATGAAGCGGCGATGGATGAGGCGGTTTCCGCACTTCGGGGTGAGCTTGACGCGGGAGAGTTTGAAGGGGTTCGGGATCGGGTGCTCGAATGGTTCACGGCGGGAAAGTTTGCGGAGAATTCAAAGTCGTGGCGCGCGGCGGCCGGATTGCTGACCGAGGCGCATTTCCGTCTGATCGAAAACGGAGTTCTGCCCCGGCGCGGAGCGGTCACGCATCAGGTGAAGTCGGGGGATGCTCTGAGTCGGATTGCTGCGGCAAACCATGTGCCGGTCGATGAGATCATGACGTATAACAAACTGCGTTCCGCCAACCATATCCGGGTCGGGCAGAAGCTGCGGATCTATCCGGGACCGTGGCGAATTCGAGTGGAAAAAGGGGCGCGGCTGTTGAAATTGTACAATGAGAATCCGCAGTTTCCGCATCTCTTTGCCGTGTTCGACATCGGCATCGGTCGGCAGAATCTCACGCCGAGTGCGAAGTTCGTCATTTCCACGCGCTTGAAAAATCCGACCTGGTACACGCCGGACGGGCGGGTGTATCCCTATGGGGATCCCGGAAACGTGCTCGGAACACGTTTCCTCAAGCTCGCCGCCGTCGGAACGCCGGACAAACCGCTGCTCGGTTACGGCATTCACGGCACGACCCGCGAAGAGAGCGTGACCCGTTCGGAGAGCGGCGGCTGCATCCGGATGCGCAACCGGGAGGTGGAGCGGCTTTTTGAACTTGTTCCCACCGGGACTCCGGTTGAAATCGTCGATTGAAAAGAATACGTCAGCATAATTACACATACAGCAGGAGCACAGCAACGCAATGCCTGAAATTTATCTGGAATTTGAAAAGCCGATCGTCGAACTGAAAAAGAAGATCGAGGAACTCGCCCAGCTTTCGGAATACAATCAGATCGATGTTTCCGTCCAGACCCGGGCGCTTACCGAACGGCTCAATGAAATGATGCACGAGATCTACTCTTCGCTCACCCCGTGGCAGCGCGTTCAGCTGGCCCGTCACCCGGAGCGGCCGTATACGCTTGATTACATCAATCTCATCTTCACGAACTTTCTCGAACTTTCCGGGGACCGTCGTTTCCGCGACGACAAGGCGATCGTCGGCGGTTTCGCCAAATTCCAGGGGCGGCCGGTGATGGTCATCGGCACTCAGAAGGGGCGCGACATGAAATCCAACGTCTACCGGAATTTCGGCTGGCCGAGTCCGGAAGGGTATCGCAAGGCGATGCGGCTGATGCACCTCGCCGACAAGGCGGAAGTGCCGATCATCACCTTCATCGACACGCCGGGAGCGTTTCCCGGGATTTCGTCGGAGGAGCGGCACATCGCCGAAGCGATCGCGGTCAATTTGCGTGACATGTTTTCGTTGCGCGTGCCGATCATTTCGGTTATCATAGGAGAAGGCGGTTCGGGCGGTGCGATCGGCATCGGCGTCGGCAACCGGATTCTGATCATGGAGAACGCCTATTATTCGGTGATCACGCCGGAGGGGTGTGCGGCGATTCTCTGGAAAGACCGCAAACATGCGCCGCAGGCGGCGGATGCGCTTCAGCTCACGGCGGAAAAACTTCAGCAGCTCGGCATCGCCGATGAGATCATTTCCGAACCCGAAGGCGGGGCGCAGCGTGATTACGAGGCGGCGGCGAAGCTGGTGTCCGAGGCGTTGGCGCGCCATTTGTGTGAATTGCGGAAGCTTTCCGGAACGAAACTGCGCGAACAGCGTTATGCGAAGTTCCGGGCGATGGGAAAATTCCATGAAGGCCCGGTGCAGGAAGAAACTCCCGCGGAAAAGGACGGAGCTGAAGCGTGAAAAATCTGCTGACCGTCCGGGCTGCGGCCGAGACGGATGTGAGTGCCATTCACCGGCTGCTTGAAATTTATGCGGCCCGGGCGGTGGTGTTAAGCCGCAGCGAGGAAGACATTCGTTTTTATCTCGGCAACTTTGTCGTCGCGGAGATCGACGGCGTGGTGCGCGGCTGCGCCGCGGTACGGGACTTCGGCAACAATCTTCTGGAAGTGCGTTCGCTGGTGGTCGAACCCGGTTTTCAGGGCAAGGGCATCGGGCGGGCGATGGTCGAAGCGATTATCGCCGGGCTGCGGATTCGCCGGCGGGAGTCGGGGTGGCGGCTTTTTGCGTTGACGTATCAGCGGGAATTTTTCGAGGCGCTGGGATTCGAAGTGGTGGATCGGGCGAAGTTTCCGGAGAAGATCTGGAGTGACTGTTCCAAATGCCCGAAGCGCGACTGCTGTGATGAAATCGCCATGCTGAAGCGTTGTCCGCCGGAGGGCGGCAGCGGTGTCGGAGAGGCGGTGACGCGGTCGTGTTGAAGCTGGGGGTGATTGCCGGGTTGCGTGCCGCGTCCGGCCGGAGTTTCCGGCGTCCGGAGCGTCGGGGAGAATATGCGGCGCTTTTCGTGAAGCGTGCGTTGCGCTGGATGGAAATTTCCGGTTGGCCGGATGCGCTTCTGGTGATCGGAAATTGTCTGGAGCCGGCGGGCGCGGCGGATCAGGCGGCGTTCGGCCGGTTGAAGGAGTTGACCGGGCTCTTGTCCGCGGTGCCGGTGCCGGTGATGATGCTGCGTGGCGAAGGGGATATGGAGTCCTCGATGTTTTACGGCGCCGTGCCGCAGTTGCCGGATTTCCTGGAAATCGGCGGTGCGCGGATTGTCCCATTCGAAACGCCTGGAGGAGGCGCGTGGAGTTCCGAAACGGCGCGGGTGGTCCGTGCGAGATTCGACCGGGCGCGGGACGGGTTTTCCGGCGCGTTGATCGGGGTGCATTCCGGAAGTGGGAAAATGCCGCTTCCGGAGCTGGCTCTGCACAATTCCGCCGCGGCGGAAATTTTCCGGAAGATGGAACGCTGCGGCTGCGTGCTCTCCATCGAAGCGGCCGGCGAGGCGCCGCCGCCGGAGATGGCGCCGGAACGAAATGAAACGGGAGGTGTGGAATGTCTTTCCATTCCGTCGCTCGTGGAAACGCCGTTTTGTTTTGCGGAAATTACGTTGGAGGCCGATGGGAAGGGCGGTTGGAAAACATCGTCCCGGTTGCGGGAATTGCGTCTTCCGGATGGATTTTCCTGGCAGGACAATCACACGCATTCGCCATTCGCCTACTGCTGTGAAAATATGGATCTGCGGCGCGAAGCGGAGTGGATGGAACTTTTCGGGTTGTCATCGGCGACGGTGACGGAACACTCGGCGCACCTTCTGTTCGACCGCGACGCGTACTGGGGCGGACATTGCTGGTTTTATGAAGGCGCGGAGTCGAACCGGCGGATCGACCGGTCGCAGGCGTTCCGGGAATATTTCCGCGAAAATGCGACCGAACGTTTCCGGTTCGGGCTGGAGATGGACATCGACTGCCGCGGGCGGCTGGTGATCCCGGAATCGTTGCGTCCGGAGTTGGAATTCAAACTTGGCGCCACCCATTTTCTCACCGAGCACCATTCGGCGGAGGAGGGGGCGCGGGAGTTTCTGTTTCTGGTGGAATCGCTCGGCCGTGCCGGGGTGAAGGTGTTGGCGCATCCGCTGCGGATCTTGAAGGTGTTTCAGATCCCGGCGGAGCCGTTGTACGACCGCCTGATCGAAATCATGCGGCGCTACGGCATGGCTGCCGAGGTGAATTTCCACCAGAACAGTGCCGACCCGGAATTCACCCGACGCTGCATGACGGCGGGGCTGAGATTAAGTTTCGGAACCGATTCTCACAATCTGGCGTTTTTCGGGTTTCTCCAGCCGCAGATCGAACTAATTCAGTCGCTCGGCTTCAACGGCGCCTGGGAGGATCTGCTCTACACGGTTCCGGAGCGTTGACGCGGTGGCGTGATGTTCGAATGGAGCCGTTTCCGGGGGCAAAATCTTCTTTTCAAATGAAATCCTCAAGTGTACGGCTTGGATTTTTCGGCAAAACGCGATATATTAGAGACAGGAAAGGAGCTTTTTTCGCATGATCGACAACACGAAAAACAACTCCGCACTGTTACTGGGGGTCGGATTGGACAACCGGGATGAGCATCGTCGCATCACCCGGGGGGACAACTTTTATCTGGTCGGCGGCTCGGAGGAGACGCACGAGCGGATGACGGAGACCGCGATCAAGTTCAACGAAAAACTTGCGCGCAAGGGAAAGCAGCTTGCCGAACTCTCCCCGCAGGAGTTTGCCGAATACATCCACGAAGCTTCCGAAAAATGATGCATTCCCCGCAAGGCGATGCTTTTTTTTGGGGGGGGCGCGCTTCCGCAAAGAGGAGCTGATGAACTGGGTGGCGGGGGCGCGCTTCCGCAAAGAAGATCTGATGAACTGGACGGCTGGATGAGCCAGAATGCCGGAGAAAGGGTGCCGGCGCATCCATGGGCGCGGTAAACCGGACGGTCACATCATTATTGATCGGGCGCCGTCAGCCGCGCGGATGAAATTTATGGTGCAACGCCTGGAGACGGTTGCGGTCGATATGCGTGTAGATTTCCGTCGTTGAAATGTCGGCGTGCCCGAGCATTTCCTGAATGACCCGCAGATCCGCGCCGTGTGCCAGCAGGTGGCTTGCAAAGGAGTGGCGCAGGGTATGCGGGTGAATGTTCTTGGGGATCCCGGCGCGCAATGCCGCCTCCTTGACGATCTTCCAGATCCATTCGCGGTTGAGGACTCTGCCGTTTTTCGACAGGAAGACGTGTGGTTCGAGCATGTTTTCGCCGAGGAGTTCGGGGCGCGCTTCCGTGAGATAACGTCGCAGCAGTCGGAGTGCGGTTTTTCCCACCGGGACGATCCGGGTTTTATTGCCTTTGCCGGTGACGCGGAGGAGTTCATTGTCCATATCCACAGCGGTAAGCGGCAACTGCGCAAGTTCGGAAACCCGCAGTCCGGATGCGTAAAGCAATTCGAGCATCGTCCGGTTCCGCAGTTCCAGCGGATCCCGCCCCGAACTGGAAAAGGCTTTCAGGAAACGATCCACCTCATCCTCGGAGAGAAAATCCGGCAGAATCCGCCACAATTTCGGCGAATCCATCACTTCAGTGATATCCGTGGGGATCCTGCCCTCCGACGCGAGGTAGCGGAACAGCATTTTGATCGAAACCAGCCGGCGTGCCAGCGTGGTGCTTTCGCGGCCTTTTTCGCATTCGCCGTCGAGGTAATCCAGAATCATTTCGCGATCGACGCCCTGGAAGGAGTGGATGTCGTTTTCCTCAAGAAATGCGATGAAGTCGCGCAGATCGCTGCCGTAGGCGGCGGCGGTATTCCGGGCGAGGCCTCGTTCGATGACGAGATATTCGATAAAACTTTGTAAATCGCGTTCGAGCATTTGCGGTGAATCACAATCCGGGTTATAGTAGAATAGTTCAAATGAAAAGGTTGATTCCGGCATATAATAGAACCCGTTTTGCCGGAGGTGTCAAGAAAAGGAGTAGTGATCCATGAAAAAAATTGTTATGATTCTTGCCGATGGTTTCGAAGAGATCGAATGCGTCACCGTCTGCGATGTGCTGCGCCGTCTCGGCTGCGAAGTGGTTCTGGCCGGTCTTGAAGCGCGCAATGTTCATGCTGCAAACGGTTTGAACATCACCGCCGATGCGTTGTTTTCCGAGTGCACTCCGGCCGAGTTCGATGCGGTTGCGCTCCCCGGCGGCATGCCCGGCAGCATGAAACTGCGCGCTTCCGCCGCGGTCGAAGCGTTTATCAAGGAGATGAACCGCGAAAAGAAGATCGTCGCCGCCATCTGTGCCGCGCCCATCGTTCTGGCCAAAGCCGGATTGCTCGACAATGATCGGCGCTTCACGATGTATCCCGGATTCGACCCCTACCTGGACGGCAGAATCCCGACCGGAAATCCCGCCGAAATCGACGGAAACATCGTGACCGGAAAAGGGCCGGGCGCAAGTTTCGCCTTCGCCGCGGCGCTCGCGATGGCGCTGGGTTTGGATTCTGAAGTTGCCCGGCTCTACGAACAGATGTTTGTGAAACTCTGAAGCGTGATTTCCGCCAACTGGTTCTCCTTCCGGTGTTCCGGAAGAAAATCAGGCATAAAAAAAGTTCCCCGTGTTGCAGGGGAACTTTTTTTTGTTTCTCTTTCGAATGAAATCGAAGGAAGTTTCTTATTTGTCGCTCAGGGCGACGACACCGGGAAGAGCCTTCCCTTCGAGATATTCGAGGGAGGCGCCGCCGCCGGTGGAGATGTGGCTCATCTTGTCGGCCAGACCGGACTTGTTGACCGCGGAGACGCTGTCGCCGCCGCCGATGATCGAAACGCCGCCGTTGGCCTTGACTTCGGCCACTGCGGCGCAGACACCGAAGGTGCCCTTCGAGAAGGCGGGCATTTCAAAGCAGCCCATCGGGCCGTTCCAGACGACGGTCTTGGCGCCTTTGATCGCCTCGGTGTAGAGTTCGATGGTCTTCGGACCGATATCGAGCGCCATCCAGCCGGCCGGAATGTCGTCGCCGACGATCTGGGTGTTGGCTTCGGCGTCGAATTTGTCCGCTGCGACGTTGTCGATCGGGAGGAGGAATTTCACGCCGAGTTCCTTGGCCTTGGCGATCATTTCCTTCGCATAATCAAGCTGGTCGAGTTCGCAGAGCGAATTGCCGACATCGTGTCCCTGCGCCTTCAGGAAGGTGTAGGCCATGCCGCCGCCGATGATCAGCGTATCGACTTTGGAGAGCAGATTCTTGACGACCGCGAGCTTGTCGGAGACTTTCGCGCCGCCGAGGATCGCCACGAACGGACGAACCGGATTTTCCACCGCGCTGCCGAGGTAGGCGATCTCTTTTTCCATCAGGAAACCGGCCACCGCGGTCTTGATGAATTTGGTGATGACCGCGGTCGAAGCGTGGGCGCGGTGCGCCGAACCGAACGCGTCATTGCAGTAAATATCGCCGTAGGAGGCAAGTTTCTCCGCCAGCTTGAGCTGTTTCTCCTTCAGCGCCGCCTTGGCCGCCTTGAACTCCTCGTCGGACTGTCCTTCCTTCTGCTTGAGCTTGCCCTGTTCCTCCTTGTAGAAACGGGTGTTCTCCAGCATGACCACATCACCCGGCTTCATCGCGGCGACTTCCTTGTCGGCGTTGGCGCAATCGGGCGCGAAGACCACCGGACGGCCGAGCATTTTCGCCAGATATTCCGCCACCGGCTTCAGACTGAAGTCGGCTTCATATCCCTTCTCCGCAGGACGGCCGAGATGGCTCATCAACACCAGGCTTCCGCCGTTGTCCAGCACGTATTTGATCGACGGAAGCGCGCCTTTGATACGCGTATCGTCCTTGATGACTCCATCCTTGATCGGCACGTTGAAATCCACGCGCATGACTACGCGCTTGCCTTTGAGATCGACGTCACGGAGGGTTTTCTTATCCATTTTCAAATCTCCATTCCTCAAAAATTGCATGACAAAAAGGGCGGGCGGCATTCGACCACCCGCCCTTTCAGGGAATCAATCGATAATTGACTGATTACTTGGCAATGACGCGAGCCATTTCCAGAACCTTGTTGGAATAGCCCCACTCGTTGTCATACCAGGCGCAGACCTTGACGAAGGTCTTGTCCAGCTGGATACCGGCCTTCGCATCGAAGATCGAGGTGCGGGCGTCATCGCGGAAGTCGGTCGAAACGACCGCTTCGTCGGTGTAACCGAGCACGCCCTTGAGTTCGCCTTCGGAAGCTTCCTTCATCGCCTTGCAGATATCTTCATAGGTGCACTCGGTGTTCAGTTCGCAGGTCAAATCGACGAACGAAACATCGGAGGTGGGAACGCGGACCGACATACCGGTCAGCTTACCGTTCAGCACCGGCAGAACCTTGCCGACCGCCTTGGCCGCACCGGTCGAGGACGGAATCATGTTCTCGAGGATGCCGCGGCCGCCGCGCCAATCCTTCTTGGACGGACCGTCGACGGTCTTCTGCGTCGCCGTCGCCGCGTGGATCGTGGTCATCAGACCGCGCTTGATGCCGAACTTGTCGTTCAGAACCTTGGAGATCGGCGCCAGGCAGTTCGTCGTGCAGCTGGCGTTGGAGATGATCGCCTGTCCGGCATAGGTCTTGTCGTTCACGCCGTAGACGAACATCGGGGTCGCATCCTTGCTCGGAGCGGACATGATCACTTTCTTCGCACCGGCCTTGATGTGAGCGGAGGCCAGCTCTTCGGTCAGGAAGAAACCGGTCGATTCGACGACGATCTCGGCGCCGACTTCGTCCCACTTCAGATTGGCCGGATCCTTTTCGGCGGTCAGACGGATCTTGTTGCCGTTGACGATCATGTAGTTGCCTTCAACCTTGATGTCGCCTTCGAACTTGCCGTGGACCGAATCATATTTGAGCATGTAGGCGAGGTAATCCGGATCGAGCAGGTCGTTGATCCCGACAATCTGAATATCCTTGCTGAAATTCTGGACCGCCGCGCGGAAGACCATGCGGCCGATACGGCCGAAACCATTGATGCCAACCTTGATCATTTTCTTTATTTCCTTACGTTAAGATTTGGAGAGGATCCATTGAATCCCTTTACGTATGAATAAAATATATCGCGTTTTTCCGCAAAGTCAAGCTGGTCATGGAAGAATTGACGGAATTCTCCCCGCTCCGGGAGAGAATTCCATCCGATTCGTCTGGCGCTTCCCGGCATTTTGCCGGGTTCGCATCAGAATACGTCGAACGAGAAAACCCGTGCCTTTTCGCCGCCCCACGGCACGAGTCCGGTCAGGCGGATTTCCGTGAAGGCTTCCGGCTGCCATTCCGCCCGGACCAGCCGGTGGATGTTCTCCTTCTCTTCCCGGAGGAGCGCGACCGTGCCGTCGGGACGCACCCCTTCCACCCGGAAGGCGCGCGGCAGGATCGGCGGCATGTCGTGCGGTTCCTCTTCTTCGACGTTCCGCTGCTGTTTCTTGTCGGCAAGGTCGCTGTCGAAGACCAGCCGGCAGCCGCGGACAATCTCGGGGGAGGAAAAGCGATAATACGCGCTTTCGCCGGCCGAAAATTCCGCCTCATGGCAGCCGTCGTCCCAGTTACGGTCCCAGCCGTCGCGGAGCACT
>CALXNS010000059.1 GCA_944389815.1 uncultured Victivallis sp.
ATTGAGGTGAGCAAGGCCAATCTGAGCGCGGTGCCGGAGGATTACATCCGCAAACAGACGCTGGTCAACGCCGAGCGTTTCATCACGCCGGAACTGAAGGAACTCGAAAGCCGGATTCTCGGAGCAGAAGAGAAGGCGAAAGCGTTGGAACTGCAGCTCTTTCAGGAACTTCGACTTTATGCGCTGGAGTTCACGACTTTGATTCAGTCGACTGCCGACGCGCTGGCGGACATCGATGTGCTCAGCTCTCTTGCCGAATGCGCCCGGGTGCGCCGTTACAACCGGCCGCGGATTTTCGAGGACGATCGTCTCGTTATCAAGGCCGGGCGCCATCCGGTGCTGGACGCGGCGATGAAGGGCGAGACGTTCGTGCCGAACGACTGTCTGCTCGACGGCGACCTCAACCGCATGATGCTGATCACCGGGCCGAACATGGCCGGGAAATCGACTTATATCCGTCAGACGGCGCTTCTGGTGGTGATGGCGCAGATGGGTTCGTTCGTGCCGGCGGAGTCGGCGGAGATCGGTCTGGTGGACCGGGTGTTCACGCGGGTCGGAGCTGCGGATGATCTGTCGCGCGGGCAGAGCACCTTCATGGTGGAGATGATCGAGACGGCGAACATTCTCAACCACGTCACGCCGAAAAGTCTGGTGATCCTCGATGAAATCGGCCGCGGCACGAGCACCTTCGACGGATTGTCGATCGCGTGGGCGGTGGCGGAATTTCTGCACGACGATCCGCAGTGCCGCTGCCGGACGCAGTTTGCGACGCACTACCATGAATTGACTGAACTTGCGCAAACCCGGCGCGGGATCAACAATTACAACGTCGCGGTGCGCGAATACGGCGATCAGATCATCTTCCTGCGCCAGATCGTGCCGGGCAGTTCCGACCGCAGTTATGGGATTCACGTTGCGAAACTTGCGGGGATTCCCGCGCCGGTGATCGACCGGGCCAACGTGATGCTCGAACTGCTTGAAAAGGCTGCCGATGCACCGCGCGAAGCGCTGGCGGCATTGCCTCGCCGGACGGTGAAATCCAGACGGCGCAAAAGCGATGAGTCCGACGACATGATTCAATTGCGGCTGCTTTGAGCCGGATGTGTGATTTTTGCAAGATAACCGGAGAGAAAACTTTTATTTTCAGGAATCAATGCTATATTCTGGAAAAGGGAACGGACCGCAGGATGGTGCGGCAGACTTATTTTCAAAGAGAGCGGGAGGAGGCTGAATCATGGCGAAAATTATCGATCTGAACAGTGGGAATTTTGCGGACGCGACCGCAAAGGGCGTGGTGCTGGTGGATTTCTGGGCACCGTGGTGCAATCCGTGCCGGATGCTCGGGACGATTCTTGAGCAGGTCGCGGGAGAACTGCCCGACGACGTGGTGATCGGCAAGGTCAACATCGACGAGAACAAGGATCTTGCAATTCAGTTTGAAGTGCAGAACATTCCGCGCCTCTTTTTGTACAAGGACGGCAATATCGTGCAGGAGTTCAACGGTGTGCAGAGCAAGCCGAAATTGCTCGACGCGCTCCGGAATGCGTGAGGAAAGAACCGCGGGGAATGCGGCGGCGCGAATGTGAGTCCGCGTTTCTCGGATCGAGACACCGTATGCCGGAAGGATGATTTTTCGTGACGTCTTCCGGCGGCGGTGTCGCTTTTATTTTGCGGAAAGGTGTAAGAATCATGTTTGAAATTGAAATCAACCGGAGTTTTTCGGCGGCGCACCAGTTGCGCGGTTACAACGGGGATTGTTCGAATCTGCACGGTCACAACTACAAAGTGACTGTGACGGTTCGATCCCCGGAGCTGGATGGAATCGGGATTGCGCTGGATTTCCGGCAGCTCAAGGCGGAACTTGATGCGCTTCTGGCGAAATACGATCACCGGAATCTTTCGGAATTGCCGGAATTTCAGGAGCTGAATCCGACCAGCGAGGTGCTGGCGCGGACGATTTACCGGCGCCTGGGGGAGAAGTTGAACCGGGGTGCGGTCCGGGTGCACCGGGTGCGGGTCGGAGAATCGGACAATTCGGCGGTGACTTACTTTGAAGATTAATCTGGTCGAACATTTCCTCAGTTTGCAGGGAGAGTCCACCCATGCGGGACGGCGGTGTTATTTTCTGCGTCTTGCCGGGTGCAATCTGCGCTGTTCGTACTGTGACACGCGTTACGCATGGGAGGAAAATTGCGGCGAGCCGTGGGAGTTGGAAGCGCTGGTGGAGGTGGTGCTCCGTTCGGGGTGTCCGCTCGTGGAGGTGACCGGCGGGGAACCGTTGACGCACGCGGAGACGCCGGAGTTGTGCCGGATGCTGCTGGCGGCGGGCGAGGAGGTGCTTCTGGAGACGAATGGTTCGCTTCCGATCGACGCGGTGCCGCGCGAAGTGCGCAAGATTCTCGACTGCAAACTGCCGGGATCGGGGATGGCGCAATATAATTGTTATGAAAATTATCGGCTGCTGCAGAAGCATGACGAAGTGAAGTTCGTGGTCGGTTCGCGGGAGGATTTCGATTTCGCCGCGGATGTGGTTCGGCGTTACGCGCTGCCGGAGAAGACGGAGCGTCTGCTGGTCAGCCCGGTATGGGGGCGGGTGAAATTTGAGACGCTTGCCGAATGGGTGATCGCTTCGGATCTGCCGTGGCGGATGCAGTTGCAGATGCATAAATTGATCTGGGGCGACCGGCCCGGCGTGTAAGTTCGGGTTTGATTTGATCGGACTTGACTTGACACCCTTCCGCATTCCGGAGCGGATGAGATGGAAAAATTGGATAAATCCGGGATAAATCCGGGAAGGATGGTGTTTTTCATGGGAAAGAAGGCGGTGGTGTTGCTGAGCGGCGGATTGGATTCCGCCACGGCCCTGGCGATGGCGCGGGCGGAAAATTTTGAGTGTTACGCATTGTCGTTCGATTACGGACAGCGCCATCGCTGCGAACTGATTGCCGCAAAGAATGTGGCCGCTTCTCTTGGGGCAAGCAGCCATCGGACGATCGGCATCGACCTGCGTTCCTGGGGCGGTTCAGCGTTGACTGACGATCATCTGGCGGTTCCGGACGCGGAGGAGTCGCATGGAATTCCGATTACCTATGTTCCGGCGCGGAATCTGATTTTTCTCTCGTTTGCGACGGCGTGGGCGGAAGTGCTGGGTGCGCGCGACATTTTCATTGGAGTGAACAGTGTGGATTATTCGGGGTATCCGGATTGCCGTCCCGCGTTCATCGGTTCGTTTCAGGAGACGGCGCGGCTCGGGACCCGGGCGGTCGACGAGGGGTGGCATTATGAGATTCATGCGCCGCTGCAATCATTGAGCAAGGCGGAAATCATCCGGGCCGGGATCCGGCTCGGGGTGGATTACGGGTTGACGACGAGCTGTTACAATCCGGACGAAGAGGGTCGTTCCTGCGGAAAATGCGCAAGTTGTGCGCTGCGCCGTGCCGGATTCGAAGCAGCGGGCGTACCGGATCCGACCCGTTACGTCTGAGCCTGAGGGAGACGGCCTCTGCGACACTCCAGCGGGGTTCGTCCGGTGACGTGCCGGAAACTTCGATAGAAATGCGAGAGGTCGATAAATCCGCTTTTCCTGCTGATTTCCTCAATGGAGAGCGAGGAATATTTGAGCAGCGAAATCGCAAAGTTGATCCGGTGTTCGGTCATGAGTTCCTTGAAGGTGCGTCCGGTTTCTTCGCGGATGGCGTGAGAGGCCCGGCTTTCGGAGAGATGAAGTTCCGCGGCGAGCATTTTCAACGTGAAGTGTTCGCGGCAGCGCCGGCGGATAATCGCTTCGGCCCGGATGCCGCGCGGCAGATCGGAGCGTTCGAAGTGGCCGGGCCGGAAATTTTCATGCCAGTCCCGCAATCGTGTGACGAGTTGATTAAGTCCTTCGCGGACAAGTTCAATTTCGACGGCGTCCGCCATCGGAATCTCATTGGGAAGCGGCTGGCGCAGTTCAAGGGAAGTCGCGGCGTTGAGACACGGAATTTCCGGCGGGAGTTCGCATGGGGGGCGCCGGATTCCTGCGGTGAGGACGCCGGCGAGGATGTCGCCGAAGTAGATCGGCATGACCCATTCGAGCAGGCCAGCCGGACAGATTTTAACGGCGCCGCCGCGGAAATGGCGGCACCGCTGCATGAGTTCGCCATAATCGAATTGTGTACATGCGTTGCTGGGCAATCGCGCTTTGATGGATTCGCAGATGCCGAAATTATGGCGGTAACGGTCGTGCTTCAGATGCATTCCGATTTCACCGCAGAAATCGTAAAGCGTCACGACTGTGCGGCTCCAGGATTCGAAACAGGAAATTGCCCGTTCCGGAATCTCCAGAAGTTCGGATACTTCGGCCATGTGTGTAAATTCCCTTCCGATTGGTTCCGCGTTTGTTCATTGGCATAATTTGCCACAGAATAGCATATTTTGCAAATAATTCAGCGTTAAAATACGTTCCATTTTCCGTCGTTGTGCAGTATAATATATAGTGTTCGCCTTGCAACAGTTTAGGAATGGGAAAACATCATGAAAAAGATACGATTCACATTGATCGAGTTGCTCGTAGTTATCGCTATCATCGCAATTTTGGCCAGCATGCTGCTTCCTGCGCTGAATCAGGCGCGCGACCGGGCGAATGCGGCAAAATGCCGGAGCAATCAGAAACAGTTGGGGATGGGATTCGCTTTTTATCAGGATCAATACGACGGATATTTCCCTCGTGCCCGGGCGAATTCCAGCGGGAACCGTAATTATTGGACGGATATTTTCGTGCGCAACAATTATGTGACGAAGGGAATGATGATTTGTCCGGGCATTCCCGCCGCCCATGAATATTATTACAAGGCATGGCAGGACGGGACGATCTTCGACGGCGCCGCCGCGGAGTGGGAGTTCGCTCAGTACGGTTATAATTTTCTGACGCTCGGTCCGGATCCCGGTTCCGGGAGGATGGTGAAGAACGGAATGGTGCGCCGCCCGTCGGGGACGATTCTGGCGACGGATTCGGCGATGTACCTTTCCGGGGCGAAGAATCGGCAGCTCGGCTATTATCGTGTGACGCACTGGTACAGTCAGGAAGCGAATACGGCGGTGGCGTTTCCGCGCCACGGTTCGGATCGCGAATGCACGGTGCTTTATGTCGACGGTCACGTATCGGCGGCGCGTTCCCGGCTGCCCGGAGATGCGGGCGCTCAGGATTTTTACACCGCCGGGGGCGCGCTTCCCGCGGAATTTCTGGCGACGGCGACACTGGATTCCCCGTGGGATCTGAAATAAAATAACCGGATTCTTCGGGGGGGGGAGAGATGAGACATTTCTGGTGTCTGGCGTTGTGCTGTACACTTTCGTTGTTGGGGTACGCTGAGGAATTGTGGCGGCCGATCGACTTGGGCGATCTTTACATTCAAAGCGGTTCGGCGCTTGATTTATCCCGCTCCGACATCGGGGAAGCGGGAAACCGGGGGCGGATCATCATCAATGCCGACGGCCATCCGGCGCCGGAAATGACGCCGGATCAGCCGATTCGATTTTTCTGCGCCGCGTTGATCCCCGCCGCGCCGGTGCTGCGTTTGCAGAATTTCGATCATGCCGCACTGGATCGCTTTGCCGACAGCGTGGCCCGGCAGGGGTATAACATGGTGCGCTTCCATTACTGGGATGTCTGGATGATGGGGGTCTACCATCTGCCGGAAGCGAAGAGCGCCGAACCGTTGCCGAAAGTTGTTACCCCGGATGAAATCCGGTTCGATCCGGAGCGGCTCGATAAATTTCACTATCTGGTTGCGGCGCTGAAGAAGCGGGGAATCTATCTCTATCTGGACGCGCTCTCCTCGCCGGTCGGCTTTTTCAATGTCAACCCGGGGCCCTACGGTTTTTACAATGCGCAGAATGCGCGTATCCGGCTGCTGGTCGATCCCGATTACCGGGCGAACTGGAGCGCAGGTGTGACGAAACTGCTGACCGCACCGAATCCCTACACCGGCATGACGCTGGCGGAGGATCCGGTGCTCGCGGTGTTGCTGTTCTGCAATGAACAGGACATCCGGCTCGATCTCAACCGGGCGATTCCCGGGGTGCTGCGCGAACGCTGGCATGAATGGTATTCCCTGCGGCACCCTGGCGAAGCGGTGCCGGAACTCGGTTTCCGGGAATACTCTTCCGGCAGTGCGACGGGAAACGAGATGTCGCGGTTTCTCTCATCGCTGACGCTTGAACTCAATGAATTCTATCGGGAGACGATTCGCAAAATCGGTTATCGCGGAATCGTTACGCAGTGGGATATGACTCCATCGCTGCTGCATCTTCCGGCGCGGGCGCAGATGGATGCAGTTTCAATGCACGCCTATTTCGATCATCCGGCTGGGTTTGACGGACCGGGCAGTTCGATTCGGCAGAGTTGTTCGATTGCCGAGAGCGGCGGAGCCTTCCGGCAGCTGGCCGCGGCCCGGCTGGCAGGAAAACCGTTTTTCGTCATGGAATACGGCTGCTGTTTCTGGAATCGCTTCCGGCATGAGCAGGGATTGCTTTACGGGGCGGGCGCCGCGCTGCAGGATTGGGATGCATTGACGCTTCACGGGCAGCAGGTGATGCCGCGCGCAAATTATTATCTGAAGCCGTTCGATGCCGGCGCGGATCCGATCAACCGGGCCTCGGAGGTCGTTGCGGCATTGCTTTTCGGTCGCAGAATGGCTTCCGCCGCCGCAACGCTGATCGAAATTCCGGTGTCGGACGACTATATTTTCAATGGGCACGCCTCGGGGGCTGCCGGGTTGGAATGGTCGCCGCTGGCGTTGATTTCGCGAATTGCGCTGCGCTATCCGGCCGGGCAACCCGCACGGACGCCGTTTCAGGCGGAACCGGGCGGCATTGCGATGATCTCCTCCGGGACGATGTCCGCGGAAGCGATCGGCAGTTTTGAAACCGCCTCCGCGGAGGAACTCGCTTCCCGGCTGCCCGGCGACGCGAAGATGACCGACGGGTGCTTTGTCAGCGAAACCGGAGAGTTGCGTCTTGATTCCGGACGGGGCACACTGGAAGTGGTGACTCCGTCGCTTGCCGGCGCGGTTTTCCGGGAGGCGGGGACGCGTGAACTGGGGGATTTCATCACGGTTCGGGAATGTTCCGGCAATGCCGCGCTCACCGTAGCGGCGGTGGATGACCGGATACTTCCTGAATCGCGGCGGCTGCTGGTGGTGTTTGCCACGGATGCACGTAACAGCAGAATGACCTTCCGGGATGCGGAAGAAAAAATACTGGAGTCGCATGGCGAACTTCCGGTGGTGGTGCGCAGCGGAAAATTTTCACTGCGCGGCGAGAGCCGCAACGGGAGTGTCCCACGGGCATACGCGCTGAAGCTCAACGGCGAACGCATGACCGAACTGCCGATCGAATGGGAGGAGCCCCATTGGACGTTGACCATCAATACTGCGGAACTTCAACCGGAAATCGCATTGTTTTTTGAAGTGGTCTGGGAGAAGTAGAACCGTTATTCGACGGCTTTCATCATTGAAAAACCGAGGCAGGTGTCATCGCACCGACCCCGGTTTTTTTATGGACGTACATCCGAGTTCATTCAACGTGTGTCGAATGAGTCTCAGTCGATCAATTCATACCGTTCGCACAACTGCGGAGGCAACGCGCCCTTGGCGGAAACCTCACCGTAGTAACGTGCCGAATCGTTTTCAAATGCGAAGGAACATCCGTCGTCGGCGAAGAGTTTCGCCGGTCTCGGATTGATCCCGAAGCATTTGCGTTTCAGGTGGAATTTCATTTTATCCGCAACGAACAGCACCGGTTCCGCGAGCGGCACCACCGCCGCGCCGCGCACCAGGATCGGCAGTTGATCGTGAGCCGGGCGGAGCATGACATGATTGCGATGACACTCTCCGGTGTAGAAATCGAACCATTCGCCCGGCGGCAGCGGCATATCCAGTTCCGTCATTCCGGCACGGAACGGTACGACCAGCAGCCGGTCCCCGGCCATCCAGGCGTAATCGATGCCGCGCATGGCAGGTTCGTCCGGATAATCCATCGCGAGCGCGCGGAAGGGAGGCGTGCCGAAGTCATGATATTCGGCGAATGCTTCGTAAAGATACGGGATGAACTGCATACGCAGTTCGAGAATGCGGCGTGTGGCCTCTTCGAGGCGGGCTTGTTCTTCCGGGGGATAGAATTCGCCTGCGATGTTCTTCTCCTGCTGGAGCTGGCGCCACGGCGGATGCGGCATCGACCAGATATTGAGCAGCATCTGCGGCGAAAGCACCATCGCTTCGAGCCGGCGCAGATAATCTTCCGGCGAACGGGCGTGGCGCAGCTCCGGCGTCCAGAGCATGCCGGAGAAACCGCAACTGGTCACGCCGCGGATGAATTCTGCGTGATCGTAGAGATCGCTGTACAGAACATATGGCTGCGGCGGCGCGAAGGCGTGGGCGTTGCGCACGCTGCCGTAACCGCGGATGCCAGATTGCCGACTGGCGCGGGTGATCGTTTCCATATAGAGCATCCCGAGCATGGAGTGCATGGTTTCGCCGTCCAGACCGGAGGGAAACTGTGAACACTCCGGAAACGACCACGGACTGGCGATGAAGTCGGAGTTGTCGCATTCGTCGAGTTTGAAGGAACTGATTCCCTTCGAGGTGAAGTTTTTCGCGTGGTAGTCGGCGAAGATCTTCGCCGCGGGCGGCAGCGTCAGGTCGGGTACCAGCCCCTTCCAGACCTTGAAATCCCCTGCGTAGGGTTTGAGATCCTCATAAATCGGGGAGGTCGGGTGGGTGAAGAGATGTTCCCACAAATTGACGTGATAACCGCGTTCGCGAAGTTTGGAAATCAGTTTTTCCGGTTCGGGGAACCGTTCCTGGCTCCAGCGGAAGCTGCAGGAGTAGGTTTTCGACTGCCAGCCCGGTTCGAGTCCGAGCACGTCGCAGGGGATCTGTTTTTCCCGCAGTTCGGCGCTCATGGCGTCGACGCCGGCAGCGTCGCTGGTGCCGCAGGTACGGTACCAGCAGCCGAGTCCCCATTCCGGCGGCATTGCTCCGCCGCCGCAGAAGAGGACGTAACGGCGTACCGCATCGAGCAGCGTCGGCCCGCTGAAGAAATAGACGTCCACCCCCCCCGCCGCCGGAATGTCGATCACCATTGGAGCGCTGGTTTTGCGCGCGGCGTAGAGTTCGGCTTCGGTGAGCAGAATACGGTTGGGATCGTCCGGCGGGACGTCATCGCCGGAATCGAGCAGTTCATTGCCGCCGCAGTAGAACGTCGCGTAACGGGCGGTGTCGATCAGCACGCCGTAACCGGCGCTGGAAAAGTAGAGCGGCGCGGGCGCATGGCTGTCGCCGGTGTCGGTGGCCGGGTCGCTGTTGACGCGGAGGGTGCGTTTCTTTCCGGTGTGGCGCAGGGATTTCAAATTCAGCCCGAGCCCGTAAATATCCTCTCCGGGCGCGAGCGGAATCTCCAGACGGCAGCCGCGGCTGGTCACCGTGAAGCGGATGGCTTCCGGTGCGGGGGTATTCGCCGCCTGCGGCATGGCTTCGATCGCTTCGCGGCGCGGCGGCTTGACGAACATCTGCCGGGAGGGAACTCCGTCCTCCGGGGTGCCGAAGCGGAGTTTTTCAATTCCGTTGTAAAGTTTCATGATTCTGATTCCATTGGTATGAAAGTAACCGGTTCGATCCGGGGCAATATACTCCCCGCGAGAGAAGATTTCAATCGGAAATCTGCTCGAATTCATCCAACTTTTCCGCGTTTAATTTATATTTGACGACGAAGCAGGAGTTTTCCGGATCAACTTCGAAGAAGGCCTGCAGAATGACTCGCGGATCATCTCCATAGAGCGATGGACGGGGGAGTGATTTATTTTCATAAGGCGAAAACATGCACGCCCGGAGCCGACAGGGCGGCGGAGTGCTCGGGAGGTCGCGCTGAAAACACACTTCAAATCCCGACTGCCCGATTTGGGATGCGGAACAGGAATTGTTCTTTAAATTGCTCGACAGCATCTGCCATGTGCCCTTCTGCGTACCCGGCAGAACACCGATGCCGTAGAAGAGTTCCTGAAGGCGTTCATCTTCAAATTCGAATTGTAACATAAGCTGTTTTTCCCAGACATTTTCCGCCGGAAGCTTCACTTCGCCCTCTGCAGATTTCTCTCCCGGTTTCGGGCGCGGGATCACGATTTTCCTCCAGGATTCGCCCAGTGCGGCCTCCAGTTCCGGACGGAGTTCGCGCCAGAGGGGATTCCGGAACGAATGAAGCAGGGACGTGACGTGGGAGATGAATTCCGGCGAATTCTGTTGCGCCGCGATGTCGGCAATCAGCTTGCGGTACTCCTGGCGGACGATCGAGAGCTCTTCTTCCGGAGAGTTTTTGAAATACGTCATTTGCAGAACCCGGAGTCGTTCGGCAATGGAATGGGGCGCGGCGAAGAAATCGCGCATCGCCGTCAGGCGTTCTTCGCCGTCGAGATGGCGCCAGCCGGCGCACAGCGCGAATCCGGCAGGATCACTCTGGAAAAAGTTCCGAATGAATTGCGGATCGTCAGCCCGGTCTACCCGTCGAACCGGGATGAGCAAAGTCCGCATCGGGAGCTTCAGTGGGGTGTTGCCCCATGGAAAATGAATCCAGAATTGCGCATGGTACTTGAATGGGCGATCTGTATCGTCCAAAGAAAACCGCACATCAAATTGGCTGTCGTCCCTCCGGTAACCGCGGGGAGCGAGTTGTTGTGCGGCGAAATCGCGGTCGTGTTCTTCCTCCTCCCGGGCGTCGAAGCTGTAGAATTCGAGCGTTTCAAATTCGACCCCGCGTGCAGTTGCCAGCAGACGGCATCCTGGAAGCGGTTCCGGGAACGGATTGTCGAATGGAATCTTCGGGAGGCGGATGTTTTTTTCCGAGCGGACATTGGATAGAATCGGCAGCAGTTCCGCATGCAGTTTCTCCGCTGCGGCCGCGGCCATTTGGCGCGGGGAACTCTCATGCAGCAGAATAACATCCCCTGAAAAACTCTGAGCCATGGACGGCAGCACCAGTCCTTTGAAAAAATCCCCAAAACTTTCGTTGGTCGGATAAATTGTTTCCACCTGGAATCCGACGCATCCAGCCATCGGGGAGCGCGTTTTCTTCTGCGGAATGCCGGGAATGGTGATGAAATTTTCCTGCATTTCGGCGACGTGTCCGGAGGCGATCCAGAGCACCATCTCCCGGTCAGTGTCGAAGTGGAGCGGCGCGTCCGCCACGCTGCAGGGAATTTTTTCCGCCTGCAACGAGGCGGCAAGCTGTTCCGCCAGTTCGCGCGCCAGTTCGTCGCCGGGATGCGGCAGCAGGAACAGGTGTTCGAGATAGGGGTGAATTTCCGAAGCTCCTTTGCTGCGGGCGAGCTGCGTGACGACCGGGATGTCACTCTTTTGCGGCGAGAGAATTCCTGCGGCAATGCCGAATCCCAGCACGAGCAGCGCCCCGAAGACCACCGAGATTTTCGTTCCGAGAGGCATTTCAGAAGCGTTGAAGGCGATTGCCCGGGACGCATTGGGACGCAGCAGCAACGTCCAGAAACACCATGCGGCCATGCCGAAGGCCGCGATGGAGAAGACGATTGAACTAAGCGTATTGCAGACGGTTGACCCCACTGCCGGCAACACCAGAATCCAACTGCAGATTACACCGTTCTGCGCCGGGAGGTCGCCCCGGGTGAGCCGCCGGGCATACAGGATCATTCCCACGGAACCGAATAAAGTCAGCATGGTTAAAATCACCCGAACCGCATCGATATCGGGTTGCTGAAATTGGAATGCTCCTGGCTGGAGGCCGCTCCATATCGCAATCGCGGCGAATGCGGCAAAGACCAGCAGCGCCACCAGAATCGAATACCAGCCGAACGTGAGGGAAAAAGTCGCCGCCAGACGCAGCGACAGATCCGGGAGGGGGGAAGATTCGGAACTTTCCGGCAGGGAATTCAGTTTCGACTGGAGAAGTTCCGCTTCCGTGGCGGAGATTTTCCCGTTTTCCCGCAGCGTGCGCAACGCGAGAGTTTCCGCGCCGGGCGACAATGTCAGCCGCCTCCGGTAACGGTCACGCCCGACAAGCAGAAAGATCACCACAGCCACGACCGCCAGCAGAAGAAACGGCAGATAAATTTGCGAGAGCAAGCGGATTGCAACGATGAGTTTTCCCAGCCACAGCGGCATGATAAACGGCATTTTTTAAATCCTCCCCGGCAGTTCATCAAGCAGTGCGGCCGCCTGCGCGACGGAAATTTCACTGCGTTCCAGGCGTTTCAACACGATGAGACGTTCTTCTTTGTGCACTTCCTCCAATTTGTGCAGTTCGGCGATCACCCGGTCGAGGCGCGCCCGCACCGTCGGATAGGAGAGATTCAAATGCCGCCCCACCTCCTTGAGCGAACCGCCGCTCAAAACGAAAATTTCAACGAACTTCCGGTCTTCCGGCGACAACCGCGCCAGGCGCGGCAACTCCATCGATCCCTCCATCGTCACTCCGCAGGACGGACAACTCATCCGCTGAATTTTCAACGCGCCGCCGCAATTCCGGCAGCGGTCGGTAAAAAATTCATTTTCCATTGTTTCGACCCTCCTGCTAGGAAAATACAATTTTTTCTCAATAAAATCAAGATTCATTTTAATTTTATTGATATTTTTTTCAATATTAGTAAAAATGCAATAAAAAAACGGGATATTTTCCACCTGATGCGGAAAATATCCCGTTATGGGCTGCGGAGAGCTTATTTCGCCTGAGCCACCGCGACGGCGACGGCGACGGAAGCGCCGACCATCGGGTTGTTGCCCATACCGATCAAGCCCATCATTTCGACGTGCGCGGGAACGCTCGACGAACCGGCGAACTGGGCGTCGCCATGCATACGTCCCATCGTATCGGTCATGCCGTAACTGGCCGGGCCTGCGGCCATGTTATCGGGATGGAGGGTACGGCCGGTGCCGCCGCCGGAGGCGACGCTGAAATATTTGCGTCCATGCTCGATCGCCCACTTTTTGTAGGTACCGGCGACCGGGTGCTGGAAGCGGGTCGGGTTGGTGGAGTTTCCGGTGATGGAGACATCGACACCTTCCTTGATCATGATCGCGACGCCTTCGGAAACATCGTCGGCGCCGTAGCATTTCACCGCGGCCTTCGGGCCGGAGGAGAAGGCTTTCTCTTCGACGACCTTGAGTTCGCCGGTGTAATAGTCATATTCGGTTTCGACGTAGGTGAAACCATTGATGCGGCTGATGATGTAAGCGGCGTCCTTGCCGAGACCATTGAGGATGACGCGGAGCGGTTCCTTGCGGACCTTGTTGGCGGTCTTGGCGATGCCGATGGCGCCTTCGGCGGCGGCGAAGGATTCGTGGCCGGCGAGGAAGCAGAAGCATTTGGTTTCATCGCGCAGCAGCATCGCGGCGAGATTGCCGTGGCCGAGACCGACCTTGCGGGAGTCGGCAACCGAACCGGGGATGCAGAAGGCCTGCAACCCGATACCGATGTTTTCGGCGGCTTCGGCGGCGTCTTTGGAACCCTTTTTCAACGCGATGGCCGCGCCGAGGGTGTAGGCCCAGACGGCATTTTCAAACGCGATCGGCTGAACGCCGCGGACGATGCTTTCGACATCGACGCCTTTGGCGAGGCAGAGGTCGCGGGCGGCTTCGAGACTTTCGATACCGTACTCTTTCAGCGCCTTGTCGATTTGGGCGATCCGGCGCTCGTAACTTTCAAATTTCACGCTCATTTGAGTGAACTCCTTATTCCTTGCGCGGGTCGATTTTCTTGACGGCCTCGTCGAAACGGCCGTAACATTTGACGTTCTTCTCGTACGCCTCTTTCGGTTCGACGCCGTTGCGGATGGCTTCCATCATTTTGCCGAGGTGGACGAATTTGTAACCGATGATCTCGTCGTTGGCGTCGAGCCCGATTTCGAGGACGTATCCTTCGGCCATTTCGAGGTAACGGGGACCTTTTTCGAGGGTCGAGAACATGGTTCCGACCTGGGAACGCAATCCTTTGCCGAGGTCTTCGAGACCGGCGCCGATCGGGAGCCCGCCTTCACTGAACGCGGTCTGGGAACGGCCGTAGACGATCTGCTTGAAGAGTTCGCGCATGGCGACGTTGATCGCGTCGCAGACGAGGTCGGAGTTCAACGCTTCGAGAATGGTTTTGCCGGGCAGGATTTCGGAGGCCATGGCCGCGGAGTGGGTCATGCCGGAGCAGCCGAGAGTTTCGACCAGCGCTTCCTGAATGACGCCGTCCTTGACGTTGAGCGTCAATTTGCAGGCGCCCTGCTGGGGGGCGCACCAGCCGACGCCGTGGGTCAGGCCGGAACTATCGGTGATCTGCTTGGATTTTACCCACTTGCCCTCTTCCGGAATCGGTGCCGGGCCATGCGCGACGCCTTTGGCGACGCGGCACATCCGCTCGACTTCATGCGAGCACTGATACGGACAACTCATGTTGTTCTCCTTGGAAGTTTGAATTACCACAAAGTACGGGAACTTCCGATAATATACACCATTATCGAAAAAAATTCCAGCATCAAACAAATCCGGTAATCAAAAAACTTCCCATCCACGCCGGGGCGGGGGGAGACGACACAAGAAGGAGCGTAGCGACGAACGTGCCGTAACTTGCCCGCGGGTGCTACCCGCCCGTGGGTGCTACCCACCCGGTTACTGGAAACAAAGGTCGGAATGCTCGCAACCTGAA
>CALXNS010000060.1 GCA_944389815.1 uncultured Victivallis sp.
ATCGTAACGACTCCCGGTTGATGATTGAACGTTGTCTTTCTTACGGTAGCTTCGCCGCGGCGTTTTGTCAAGGGCGGCACAAAGAAGAAACGGCGAAACCGCCGGAGCGGTTCCGCCGGACTCCCGCCGCGGCCGTTCGGTTGCGGCCTGCGGGCGTTCGGGATCGGTTGCGGTCGGTCTGCGGGAACCGGAACCGATATTGTGCAATACCGGCAGTAAAGATCAGTAGCGGCGCAACAGGCCGATGACGCGCCCCTGAATGGTCACTTCGCCTGCCGGATAATTCTGGACCCGGTATTCGGGGTTGGCCGGACGCAGTTCGATCCGGTTGCCCGGTTTGGAGAAATAACTCTTCACGGTGACTTCTCCGCCCTGGAGCAGAGCGACGACGATATCGCCAGAACGTGGTTTGGAATTGCTCTGGGCGACGATGACGACGTCGCCGTCATAGATGCCGAGATCGCGCATGCTCTCTCCCTGGATACGGAGCGCGAACACCTGTTCCGGCGGGCAGTCGTCAAGCAATGAAACGGGGATGCATATATCATCTTCCTTGTACTGCAGACTCTCCGCCGGGAGTCCGGCGTTGACCCGCCCGAGCAGCGGAATGAGCAATGCGCCGTGCGGCAGTGAATGCGCGCCCCGGGTGCGGTGCGTGAGACTTATGCTGCGGGCCTTGGAGCTGCGGGACAACTGTTTCTTGCGCTGGAGGGCGCGCAGATGAGCGAATACGGTTGAAGTTTTGATGTTGAAGTTGTCGGCGATTTCGTAGACGGTCGGAGCCATGCCCTCGCGGTCGAGAAACTCTTCGATGAACTCGAGAATATTTTTCTGCTTATCCGTTAAATTCTTCATGAAATAATCCTTTCCTGCACATTTCTCAAATTCCGGGGTCAGAACCGGAACCCGGATCCGGCGATATGAAACGTTCCGTCGATTTTGCCGATCCGAACCATGTATACCACTTCCCTGCGAAGCACATCAGGTTGTTTTTCGGGATTTTCGAGCGTTTTTTCAAACGTCAACTTCCATAGATAGTCGCGAACGAGAGTCTGATCGAGTTCTCCCAGGTATTCCGCCGCGGTCAGGGTGCCGAGATTTTCCCGCAGTTCGCTGCACATGGTGTCAAACATCTCGGCTGTGACCTTTCCCTTCGCCTCATCGGGCATGGCCTGTTCAAAAAGCGCGAAATCTTTTGCTTTCACGCCGGCAATGAAACCTGCCATGTAATCGTCCGCCAATTTTTCAGCCCCGGCCATATTCTGACCGGATAGGTTTTCCGGCCGACGTAGGGAGGGCGCGTCGGCCGGCGGTTTCGTCACACATCCTGCCAGCGCCGTCATGCAGACGACGAAGAGGAGCGTCATGCGCGATAGGTGGTTTTTCAACATGGTAACCGCCTCCTTGTTTGCTTATTTTACTTCTGGCAACCGGAACAATAGCAACTGCTTCGCCCGCCGAGCCGGACCGTTTCCAGAACGGTGCCGCAGCGGGGACAGGGATGTCCACTTTTGCCGTAAACCGAAAGTTCCTGTGCGAATTTTCCCTCCGTCCCGTCCACGTTGAGAAAATCCGAAATGGAACTTCCACCCAATTCTATTGCACGCAACAAAATCTCTTTCGACCGGTCAACGATGTTCCGGCATTCACTCCGCGTCAGCGAATCCGCCTCGCGGAGCGGCGATACGCCGGCCGCGAACAGCGTCTCCGTGGCGTAAATGTTACCGATTCCGGTCACGATTCTGTTGTCCATGATAAAATTCTTCACACACGTTTTCCGTCCGCGCGAGGCCTGGAAAAGAAATTCCGCGTTGAAACCCTCCGTCAACGGCTCCACGCCCAATCCGGCCAGTTCCGGCGGCCATCCGTCCGGCCCCGGAGTGCACACCTTCAGAATGCTGAATCTGCGCGCACATTCGAATTTGAATATGAGATTGCCCGACAAATGCAGAAATGCGTGTTCATGTTTTCGTTTCGGTGTCCCCGGCGGTTCCACACGCACGATTCCCGACATCCCGAAATGCATCAGGAGTGCCCGGCTGTCGTCGAGCGCCACGGCCAGATAACGACCCCGACGTCGAACGGACCCGAGGACACGGCCTTCGAGTCCGGCGGCAAGAAGCGGGGTAAGCGGTTCCCGCATGGCCGGCGAGAAGATTTCCACTTTTGTAATGCTTCGTTTCGGGAGCACGCGATCCAGCGCCCGTCTGATGCTTTCTGCTTCCGGCAATTCCGGCATTTAAAAAAACTCCTTTTGATTAATAAACGATGTTTTTCTGGAAAATCCTAGTGAAAAAATAAAAAAAATAAAAAATTTTTGTAAAAAAAAAGCAATTTCATATACTTGACAAGCTCTTTTTACTGAATTTTTGTTTCTTTTTCGATAATTCTTATTTATTTTTCTCAGATGCGCGAAGAGCCGGGCCGCATCGAATCGGATAATATATTGACCGGTTGCGCGAAGAAATCATGCATTGTCGCTTGCAAAACATCCGAAGCGCTGGCACATTAAATGAAATACGATTTTCCGGTGCGAACCGGTGGGAATTTTTCAGTTGTGAAGGATCATGAAGGAACTTGATTTTGAAAAATGCGGCGGCCTGATTCCGGCGATCGTCCAGGATTTTGAAACCGGCGAGGTGCTGATGATGGCCTACGTCAACAGCGAAGCATGGCAGGAAACGTTGCGCACCGGTTGCGCAACCTATTTTTCCCGCAGCCGAAACCGTCTCTGGCGCAAGGGCGAGGAGAGCGGAAACCGGCAGTTGATCCGCGAGATCCGGATCGATTGCGACGGCGATACGATCCTCTTCAAGGTCGAACAAATCGGCGGTGCGGCCTGTCATACCGGTCACCGGAGTTGTTTTTATCGCAAAGTGCAGGACGGCGGCCTGGTGGAAACCGACCGGCCGGTCTTTGATCCCGGGAAAGTTTATCACAAATGAATACGACATTGTTTCAGGAAGTTCGGGAACGTTTCCCGCAATTGGAATTGCGCCGTGACGTTCCGTTTCGCGATGTGACCACACTCGGCGTCGGCAGCAGGCTGCCGGTTCTCGCGGAAGTGGTGTCGGAGGCGGAGTTGAGTGAATTGCTGAAGTTCGCCGCATCGCGCCGTTTCCGCGTGCTGATTCTGGGGAACGGTTCCAATCTGGTCGGTTCCGACGAACCGCCGGATGCGCTGGCCGTCCGGCTTGCCGCACGCGGATTCTGCGCGCTCACCGTCGATGCGGAGAATCGAATTCATGCCGGCGCGCGCGTCTCGCTCCCGGCTCTCGCCGCGCGTGCCGCGGAATTGAAATTGGGCGGTCTTGCTCCATTGAGCGGCATCCCCGGTTCGCTTGGCGGCGCACTGCGGATGAACGCCGGTGCGCACGGGTGTGCGATTGGAACGTTTGTCCGGAATCTTTCCGGATTTTTCCTGGACGGTTCGCCGTGGAGCGCGACCGGCGATGCGATTCTCTGGGAATACCACCACAGTTCGATTCCGGACAACGTGGTGATTACCGAAGCCGTACTGGAGCTGCCGGCCGGAGATCCGCGGGCCGAAGCCGGGGCGATTGCCGCGGAACAGGAGGCGCGCCGTTCCCGCGAACCGGGCGGCCGGAACGCCGGCTGTACCTTCCGCAACGTCTCCGAACTGGAACCGGCCGGAAAGCTGATCGATGCGTGCGGATTGAAGAATTACCGCGTCGGCGATGCCGAAGTGAGCTCCGAACACGCCAATTACATTATCAACCGCGGCGCCGCGACGGAGGCGCAGTTTCTCGAATTGATGCATGAGATCCGGCGTAATGTGGCGGAAAAATTCGGCTTTTATCTTCAACCCGAAGTCTGTTTCATTTCAACCGGCGCACGCGAGGCGCTGCTGAATGATCCGGTTGCGCCGCGCGTGAATGTCCTCTACGGCGGCGTGAGCAGCGAACGCGAAATTTCACTGCGCAGCGGCGATGCGGTTGCCGCCGCGCTGCGCAACGCCGGGTTTCCGGTGGAATTGACTGACCTCAAGGAGTGCCGACTTACCGATTCGATGCTCCGTGCCGATGTGGTTTATCCGGTGCTGCACGGCGGATTCGGCGAAGGGGGAGAGCTGCAGAAGGTGATGGAAGCGGCGAAGTGCCGGTTCACCGGTTCCGGCAGCGCCGCCTGCGAATTGGTGATGGATAAGATCGCAACCAAGCGTCTGCTCGATCGCATCGGCATTCCGACCGCCCGCTGGTGTGTGTTGACCGCGGAGGCGCGGACGCTCCCGGAGGAGTTCACGTATCCGGTCGTGCTCAAGGCGCCGCGGGAAGGTTCGACGATCGGAATTGCGGTCGTGAAAAAGGCCGGGGAATTTGATTCTGCCCTGAATGAGGAGTTGAAACTTGCTCCGGAGATCCTGGCGGAAGAGTTCATCGAAGGCGTGGAGATCACCATCCCGGTGGTCAACGGAGCGATCCTGCCCGGCGTGGAGATCCGAAGTCCGCACGGATTTTACGATTATGACGCGAAATATGTTTACAAGGACGGCCATACCGAATACTTCTGTCCGATCCGTTCCTTGTCGACCGAAGTGGTGGAGCGTGCGGCGCGTTATGCGTTTCAATTCTATCTTGCCGCGCGTTGCCGCGACATTCTGCGGGTGGACTTCATCGTCAGTTCCGACGGTACGCCGTACATGCTTGAGGGCAACGCATTGCCCGGCTGCACGGCGACCAGTCTCGTGCCCAAATCCGCCCGCGTTGCGGGAATGAGTTTTGAAAAGATGGTCAGCGATCAGGTTTACGCGGCGTTGCGCCGCCCGGTACAGGAACCGGACGGACGGGATTCCGCGACCTCTTCCTCCGGCGTGCCGGATGGAGACGTCACGGGGGCGGGGTGCGGCGGAAATGGCGCGGCGTTGAACCGGACTCTGGTTCGGGTATGTCGCTGGATGTTTTGTCTGGCATTGCTTCTGGGAGCGCTCTCGCTTCTGGTTGCGGGAGTGCGCAACTGGCCGTCGGGACTGCCCTTCATTTTGAACGGCGTCCTGCTGGTATGCGCCGGACCGGTGTTTCATTGGTTGATGCAATTGGAGAAAAAATGAAGATCTTCGGGAAATTGGGTGCGGCACTGACCGCCGTGGTGATTCTGACGATGCTTCCGGCTGCGGGGGAGGCGATTCCCGACCGGATTCTGGCGACCGGTGAGGAGGTGCCGGAGCTGACTACACGCAACTGGCCGCAGGGGCCGCGGGTTCTACTGAGCGAATTGAAGGGGAAGAAGCCGGTTGTTCTGTTTTTCTGGACGATCAGCCGGAACGGAACGGCGGTGTTCCCGCAGATTGCTGAATTGTGCCGGAATCATCCGGAGGCGCAGTTCATCGGCATCGGGATCGATTCGCCGGATTCGATCGAGAAGTTCTATCGACTCAAGGAGCTGCCGTTTCCGGTGGCGTCCGACAGCGAAGTGGCGACCATGCGGCTTTATCTGCGTGAGCGCGACCGGATTCCGATGGTGGCGATTATCAATGCTGACGGTGTTCTGGTGTGGCGCGGAAAGGTGGAACACGCCGGAGCGGTTCTGGAGGAACTCGAGGCGGGGAAATTCGACCTGGCCGGAAGCATCGAGCGGGAGAAGTTTTCCGACACGGTGATGGCCGCGATGAAGGAACGCGATTATTCCCGGGTTCTCGAACTGCTCGATGAAGAACTGAAGAAAAATCCGGACAATATGGAATTGATTTCTTTGAAGGTCCGCCTGCTCAGTTCGGTTCTCAACCGTCCGGACGACGCGCTGTCGGCTGTGGAGGATGTACTGACGCGCCACGCGGACGATGCGGCGCTTTATGAACTTGCGGTCAATGTCTGCAAGGAGAACGCCCGCTGGGATGAGCTTTCCCGCTGGTATGACCGGCTCATAGCCGCCTTCGCCAACCGGCCGGCGCTGCTGTTGAAGTTCGGGCGGCTGGAGATGAACCAGCCGGTCGAGAAACTGCACCCGGCAAACGCCTACAAACTTTGTCGCGCGGCGTATTCCGCACCGGAATTCGGCAGCGACCGCGAAAAAGGCGTGATGGCGGCTGAATTCGCCCGGGCGCTCTATTACTGCGGTCGTCCCGACAAGGCGCTGGAGGTCGCATCCGAGGCGGTCGAATTGCTCAGGGGAACGCCGGAGTTCGAGTCGGCGAAGGCTTATGAGGATTATTACCGCAGCGTGCTGGAACTTTCAAAGTCCATAGAGTGATGTTGTTTTAGCTGAACCGGGATGGGGGGATGTTTCTCCCAAGCCTCGGGGGGCGGGGAACGCGGAATGCGTTCCCCGCTTTCTGTCTGCGGGATTTTTCTTCAATGCGATCGCAGAATCGGCCACTCCGTGGTCATGAAGTAGAGATTGGTTCGGCGTTCGAGTTGGATTTCTGCTCCATCGAAGCGGAAAATAAACGTGTAGAGGAAGGGCGTCGCGTAATTCGCCGTTTGAATATGCAGTTCATCGGCACTCTTCCAGACCGCTGCGGCGGCGAAGGTCGAGTCGGGCGTATCGCGCCATTTTTCGAAATCGGCTTCGATCGTCAGCGGCGGCCGGTCGCCGGAAAGAGTGAAGCGACAGAGCGTTTCATCACTGTCGATCAGGAGGCGGTGCGCGCCGATGGAGTTTTCTTCGAGGAGCCATTCCGCGTGAAGCGTGCGTCGCAATCCGGTGTCCGCGGGCAGGGGAAGTGCCAGTTGTTCCAGGCGGGCGGAGAGCGCGGCGTGGGCGGCGGCAGCCGGCGGCAGCGGTGCGGGAGCCATCGCCGGCAGGAGCACATCCCAGAGAATGTCGAGGATGTTCTGCATGTTGCGCAATCCGGAGGTCGCGGCGAAAACGGCATCCTGTTCCGGCATGACCACGGCGTACTGACCGAAGGCGCCGTCTCCGCGGAAGGCGTTGTGGCGGCAGCGCCAGAATTGGAAGCCGTACCCCTGTTTCCAGTCGGGCTGGTCATTCATCGAATTGTCGATCTGAAATGCAGTGGCTTCCCGAAGGTAATCCGGCGGAATGATCTGAACGCCATTCCATTTGCCGCCGTCGAGGAGGAGTTGTCCGAAACGGGCGATTTCCGCGGTGGTCAATTCAAACCCCCATCCGCCGGTGCAGACGCCGCGCGGACAGCGTTCCCACTTCCGGTCGCCGATGTCGAGCGCGTCGAGGAGGCGGGGACGCAGATAGGTGAGCAGATCCACACCGATACGCTGCTGCAACGCCGCGGAAAGCATGTAACTGCCGCCGGAATTGTAGACGAAACGCGAACCTGGTTCGTAAACAAGCGGCGAACGGAAATAGGCCTTTACCCAGTCGCCGTCCGACGCGGGCAGCATATATTCGAGCGCGCAGCGGTCATGGCCGTCGGACATGGTCAGCAAATGGCGGATGGAAATTTTCCGGTAACGCGGATCGACCTCCTCCGGAAGCGCTTCCGGGAAAAATTCCGCGATCGGTTCATCGAGCGAAAGGCGGCCTTCCGCCGCTGCGAATCCGATCGCAATCGAAGTGAAACTTTTGCTCAGGGAAAACAGCATGTGGGCCGTATCCGGCCGGTACGGTTTGAAATACCCTTCCGCTGCGATCTTGCCGTGCCGGATCAACTGGAAACTGTGGGGATGTTCGAGCTCCGCGAGGCGGCGTGCGAATTCATTGACGGCGTCAGAGGAAATTCCGACCGACTCCGGAGTGGTGTGCGGAAGCATTGTGTTCTCCTCCATGGTGATGAATGAATGCATTGCTGTGATTTTGCATTCAATGTACCACAAAAATGAACTTGTGCAACTTTTTGATTAATAAAATATCATTTTGCCGTAAGAAATGAATGGCAAAATCATACAGGAGGCGCTATACTATCTTTTGAGAATATGCGGATGGAATCCGCATGACTGAATATATGGTTCAAGAACAGGGGTTGAATATGGAAACATTGCCCGCAATTTACGTACTCTCCACCCACTGGGATCGGGAGTGGTATTCGCACTTTCAGGATTTCCGCTATCGTCTGGTGCATCTGATGGATCGGACGATCACCGCGCTTGGAAGCGGTGAATTGCGCGGCCCGTTCTATTGCGACGGGCAGTCGATTATCCTGACCGATTATCTGGAAATCCGCCCCGAGCAGAGCGTTACGGTTCGTTCGCTGCTCGCGGAAGGCCGGATCAAGGCCGGACCCTGGTACGTGATGCCGGACGAAGCGCTCGTGAGCGGCGAATCGCTCGTGCGCAATCTCGAATACGGTCGCGAACTGGTTCGTTCGCTCGGAGGAACGCCGTCGGATTCGGGGTTCGTCTGCGACATTTTCGGTCATAATTCGCAGCTGCCGCAGATCTTCTCCGGTTTCGGGATCGGCTGCGCGTTCGTCTGGCGCGGGCTCAATCTGCCGGATACGGCGAATTTCAACTGGGTGGCGGCGGATGGCACTTCGATTCCGGCCTATCGGTTTGGAACGGTGGGATATTGTGATTTTCTGGCGAAGGTGCGTCAGAAATTCAAACCCGGTGCTCCGGATTCCGGCATGACTCCGGCGGAAGCGGTCAAGGCGTTTCTGGAGCATGAAAGCAACCGCGCCCGGAATGCCGGCGCCCCGGCGATGCTGGTTTTTGACGGCGGCGACCATCTGGAATTTCATGCGACGGTCAATGCGGCGCTGGAAAATCAGCCTGGTTTGACGTTCGGATCGCTCGATGATTACACTGCGCTGGTGCGCAATGCGCACTTCCCGCTGACGATTACCGGCGAACTGCGTACCGCCGGCGAATTTCCGGAACAGAAGGACGTTCAATGGCTGATTCCCGGGGTGCTCTCTTCGCGGATCTGGATCAAGCAGGAGAATGCCGCGTGCGAAACCGCGCTGACGCGACGGGCGGAACCGCTCAGCGTTCTGGCCGGGATGGTGCTCAATCGCGAATATCCGGCCGGGTTTTTGAAGGTCGCATGGCGCTGGCTGCTGGAAAATCATCCGCATGATTCGATCTGCGGTTGTTCGATCGACGCGGTTCACCGCGATATGAAATACCGCTTCGCGCAGAGTGCGACGATCGCCAACCGGGTGAGCTGCGAGGCGGCAAAGAGCCTGATCGCGTCGACCGTCCTCCCGCCGGAGGCAGGCGGCGACGTGCTGCGGATCGGCTTGTTCAATCCGACGTTCGAAACGTGGAATGCGCCGATTGAGGTTGAACTTGATTTCCCGACCGACTGGCCGAGCTTCAACGAATTCTTCGGTTTTGAACCGCTGCCGTCGTTCCGGATCTTCACGGCCGCGGGAGAGGAAGTTCCGTATTGGCGGATCTCCAAGACGTTGCGGAAGCGGCGGAAGTTCACCCACGGGCAGTACGGCATCGAAGGAAGCGAAGTGATCGGCGTGCGCGTCGTATTGGAAACGCCGCTTCCGGCGGGCGGATATGCTGTTTTGTACGTAAAGCCGGGCGAGGGAGCGACCCGTCATGCAAAACCGTATTCAATGGTTCGTTCACCGCAGGTGCTCGACAACGGCGTGATCCGGGTTGAATTTGAAGCGGACGGCACGATGAGCGTGACCGAACTGGCTGCAGGAAAACGTTATGAGAAATGGCTTCGTTTCGAAGACGATGCCGATATCGGCGACGGCTGGTTCCACGGAATTGCGGCCAACAACCGGCGGATTTATTCGAATGCGGCGCAGTTCGAATTGCTGGCGGATACGCCGCTTCTGGCGCGCTACCGGGTGCGGACGAAGATGTCGCTTCCGGAGTATTTCGATTTCCGCGACATGGAGCGTTCCGGTCGCATTGCGGAGCTGGAGATCGTGAGCGATGTGACGATGAAACGCGACAGCGCCGTGCTGGAGATTGTCAGCCGGATCGAGAACCATGTCCGCGATCACCGGTTGCGGGTGCTCTTCCCGAGCGGTGCGGCGTCGGCGAAGGAGTATTTTGCGGCGTCGGCGTTCGATACGGTGGTGCGGCCGATTGCGCTGCCGGACGGTCATGCGTGGCGCGAACTTCCCGTGGAAACCACGCCGCAGGCAGGATGGTTCGGTGTCGCTGCGGATGGTCGCGGCGCGGCGGTGATCGCTCCGGGATTGCCGGAGTGCGCGGTTGTGGATGATGAAACGCGGACGCTGGCGCTGACGCTCTTCCGCAGCACCTGCCGGACGGTGGAGACGCGTGGAGAGCCGGATGGCGAATTGACCGACATTCCGTTGGAATTTCATTATGCGGTATGCGTGCTCAAGGATGGAGAGGTGGACGCCGCCGACCTGACCCGGCAGAGCGGCGCATTTGGTGCGGGAGTTTTTGTAGAGGAACTCACGCCGCGGGAGAAGCTTTTCCGGGAAGAAGCAGAGACGCTGACCGGAATTGTCCCCGGATTGGAAATTTCCGGCGCGGTGGCGGTAACCGCTTTGCGGCGGGTCGGAACAGAGGTGGAACTTCGCATGTTCAATCCCACCTTCCGGCCGACGACGGCGCACCTGGTCTGGCCGCAGGCGCCGGTTTCCTGCCGGATGGTACGTCTGGATGGAACCGTTATCGAACAGGTGATGTGTAACGGCGCAGAAACGGATGTTCCGGTTCCGGCCAAGCGGATTGTTACGCTGCGGCTGACGTTCGCCTGAAGAAAACCGCTCCGACAAGATCGTCGTTTTCCGGTTTCACCGGCGGCGGGAGGAGGGTAAGTTCACGAAGCATGGGGGGAGCGAATATTCGTTTCTCCCATGCTTTTTTTGTGAGAAGCGGAGTTTTTTTTTAAATATCATATAAAAATGCTATCCGGCATTTGACGAACGGAGGTTTCCGATGTATGCTTCATCGAACTCTTCCGAAAGAGACGGCTATGTTTATTTCGGCGGCGGAGATTTCGAGACGGGAGAACGAAAGGATTTAAAGCGAGAGAAGAGACGGAAATTTTCATCATGCCGGTCAAACGAATCAACATTGTTGCTCACACACATTACGATGTCGGTTATACCGATCACCCCGCGGTGACGGAAAAAGTGCAATGTCGGGGCATCGACCGGGCACTCGAGTTGATGCTTAAGACGCGGGATTTTCCCGATGGCGCGCGTTTCAAATGGACGCAGGAGGTGACCTGGGGGCTGCGGGATTGGTGGGAACGCTCTTCCGTGGAAAAACGCGCGGCACTGGTTCGGTGCGCGGAAAATGGACAATATGAGGTCTGCGCGTTTCCGTTCAGCGCAACGCCGTGCATGGATCGTGCACAGTGGGAATATGCACTTGACGAATGGTTGCCGGAGGAAATTGCGTGCCGTTTTCCGTTATCGGTCGGGATGCAGACCGACGTGAACGGATTGCCGCTCGCGGCGGTGCGGATGGCGGTGAGGCGCGGGGTGCGGCGCTTCTGGATGGGGCCGAATGGTTATCTTGGCTGCACGCCGTTTCCGTTGCCGTGGCTCTTCCGCTGGGATGTGGGAGCCGGTGTGCTTGTGACGGTCTGGGTGAACGAGGGATACGGAAATTTTCACGGCCTGATCGGTTACGGCGACTGGCGGCGCGGCCCGGTGCCTGCGGCCGCGGATCTGCTCTATCACGCGCCCGGGGGGAATGAGATTTTCGACCCGTCCACGGAAAATATTCTGCGCTGCCACGCACGGTTGATGCGGAATCTGGCGGAACGGGACAAGGCGTTCGGGTATTTCCCCGAATTGCCGGTTTCCTGCACGAATCAATACCGTTACGACAATGATCCGCCGCCGGAGAAAATGAGTGAATTCATCCGGGAGTGGAACCGTCTCGGACTGGAACCGCGCCTGGAACTGGTTCTGCCGTCGGAAGCGATCGCGCGCGTGGAAAGAAGTTGCGGATTTGAGATCCCGGTTTATTCCGGGCAGTGGCCGGACTGGTGGGTGCGGGGGAGCGCATCGCTGCCGCGCGAGATGGCCGCATCCCGGCGGGCCAAACGCACATTGTCGCTCTTCCGAGAAGGCGGGGTGGGAGAGTTGCCGGAGGAAGTGCGCCGCCGTGCGCTCGAATCGCTCAGTTTTTTCAATGAGCACAGTTTTGACAGTTACGACAGCGTCTCCCGGCCGTGGAGCGAGATGTCACAGGGAACCGTTGCCGTCAAGAGCGACCGGGCGTTCGCGCCGGCCGCCGAACTGGATTTGTGTCTGGCGGATGCGGTTCGCGGGAAAATTCGGTGCGAAAGCGGAGAATTGATTCTCTATAATCCATCATCGGAACGGGTTGCGGAATTTGTTACGTTTCCTGCGCACGTGCTTCGCGGAGAGTGGCGCAGCGTGCGTGACCGGAAGAGCGGCCGCCTTGTGCCGCTGGAATTCTTCCCCGGCTGGGAGGATTTTCGAACTCCGGAAAATCTTTCTGAATGCAGCATCTGGAATCGTTCGCGGATTCACGGCGACCGGGTGCCGGGGAGAGGGTGCGGCTTCTGGAGCGGCGAACTTGTTCCCGGCGAGGCGCGGGTGTTTGAATTGCTTGAACAGGAAGTGAAGCTGCAAGCCCCGGAGGAGTCCTGGCAATTGGAATGCGATGCGAAAGGATGGCCGGAACGGGCCGGATTTGCCGGAATCGGATTTCCGCTCTTCACGCGGGGAAGCGGGGATTTCATTTCCAAGCGTGTGACCGGAAATTTCCCGCGCGACTGTTATCGGCGGATTTTTGCCGAGGAGAAGACGGCCGTGCGCCGGGCGATGATCCGGGAGGCGGTCACGATCCTGCGCTCCCGTTACCGGAAGGCCGAACGTCTGGAACATGACGGCATGTTTGAGATCCGGCAATACTTTTCCCATCCCGGGCTTTACGCCGGATGCCGGAAAATGGAATTTTTCCGGGAGGAGCCGCGGATTCGTTTCACGCTGACGATCGATCGAAAACCGGATTTCGAACCGGAGGTGTTTTCTCTTCATTTTGCATTGGGCGGCATGGCCGGAATCGTGCCGGAACTCTCCTGTGGCGGGGAAATATTTCGTCCGGGCATCGACCAGATTCCCGGCTCCTGCATGGATTATTATGCAGTTGACGGAACGGTACTTTATCGGAACGGGAGGGACAATCTGGTGTTCCACCAGAAGGACAACGCCCTTTTGAGTCTGGGGAAACCGTATTTCTGTGAAAAGGTGAAAAGAGTTCCGGAGAACACCCATGACCTGTGGCCGATACTTTTCGATAACACCTGGGACACGAATTTTCCACCGGACAGTAACGGACTTATGGAGTTTCGTTTTGAATGGTTCGTCGACAGGGATCTCAGGTTTGACGCTGCGGTTCGCCGTTCGGAGAGTCTGGCGCGGGGATTGCTGAAAATCAAATAACGGATGAAATTTCAATATATGCGCGGGTGCGGTTGAAGTGCGCGGTTGCAGGGCGGAGGATTGAGAGATGACGGGAATCCGGAGAAGAGATCATGAGTGACGGAGAGAAATATCCATTAATTTCAATAGGTGTTTCGACCTATAATCGTAAAGCATATTTACAGGAATGTTTGAATTCGCTTCTGGCGCAGAGCTGGAAAAATTTTGAAATTATTGTGGTGGATGACGGCTCGACCGACGGCACCGCCGAGATGGTCGTCCATGAATTTCCGCAAGTCATCTATTGTTATCAGAAGAACGCCGGCGACGCCGCCGCCAAGAATCACGCCGCCCGTCTGGCGCACGGCGAATATCTTGTCTTCAACGATTCGGATGACCTTTTTCTGCCCGATACGCTTGAACGGCTTTATGCCGCCGTTGCCGCCGATCCCGGTTCGTGTGCTTACGGCTGGTACGTAACCATTGACGAACACGGGGTGGAGCAGCCGACCCGAGCCAAAGTGAAACACTTTCCCGACGGGGAAATTACGAAAACGCTGCTCCGGCATATCATTGTATGCAATTGCGGTACATTGATGCCGCGCGAACTTTTTCTGCAGCAGGGCGGTTACGATGAAGCGCTTTTGTGCGCTTATGATTACAAACTGGCATTGCAGCTATCGACCGTATGCCGTTTCCACCCGGTTCCGGGAGTGGTTTTCAAGCGCCGGCGTCATGGGGACAACCTCTCCGCGGTGAATTATGAAAAACAGAAAATCGTTCTCAAGGTGGTGGAAGATTTTCTGACGTCCCATCCCGAGATTGCCGCACGTTATTCCGGCGTGGCGAACCGGAGGTTGTCAAGGTTGCACAACAAGCTCGCCAGAGAGGCCCGCCGGGAGAAGCGTCCCGGTTCCGTGGAGAGAGGGCATCTGCGTTTGTCGTTGCGTTATCACTTCAAAATGAAAACGCTATATCGACTTATCAATTCGCTTGTAAAATAAGGCCGTTCTTCCGCGGGAAGTGCAGCGCCAGGACCGCACTGAGGTTTGATTTCCCATGGAGAAACGCCGACTCACAGTTCTTTTTCCTGTGGAGCGTGCGGTTCCGTTGCGGGCAGGGGGCTGTTTTTTTCTGCCGCGGTTCGCGAGAAATGCGGCGGCGGAAGCCTGGCCCGATCCGAGACCGGGCTGAGACGATTCCGCCGCCGCATTGGTATTAATGATTCAAAACTCGCACGCGGCCTAATTTAATGTTTTTTATAACCGCACTTCGGGCAGACGCCGTCGACGAGGGCGACGCCGCAGAGCGGGCAGCGGTCAACCGTTCCGGCAGGAGCATACTCCTGCGTGGCGGCGTTGACTCCGCTCGTGAAGGTGATTTTGGCGATGTTGAGCTTGTCCTTCAGGAGTTCGTAGACGATTTTGATCATGCCTTCGACGGTCATGCTCTCCTTGGTGACTACAAGGCGGGCGTCGGGATAGGCGGTGGCAAGTTCGGTATGGAACGCTTCGCCTTTCATCTTGTTGGACGGGGCGCCGTTCTTGATGCCCTGTTTCTCGTAGACTTCGAGGATCGCCGGCAGAAGCGGATCATCTTCGCGCAGGATCAGGGCGTGATCGAAGTTCTTCAAAACATTCCAGGCGACCTTCTGGATCTCATTGCAGGGGAAGACCATGTTGACGCCGGGTTCGATCGAATCCTCCACTTCGATCGTCAACACTCCGGTGTGGCCGTGCAGATACTGGGCCTCTCCCTGGAATTTGTAGAACCGGTGCGCGTACTGCAGATCGAATTTCGTGATGCTCCTCATCTTTCTTCTCCTTCTTTTATTGGTTGTTTTCCATGGAGGGAAGGGGATCGCCTTCTCTCGCACGCTGCATCAGTTTTGTCCTTTCGGAACGACCGGGGGGGCTGCCGCGCATTTTTCGCAGACCCCGACGAGCCGGAGTTCCATCTGGGCGATTTTCGCCTGCCGCATCTCCGGCGGGAGAACCACCCCTTCCGGCCAGTTGAAATCGGAAATATGTCCGCATTTCCCGCAGATGAAATGTCCGTGCGCATCGGTCCGCGAATCGTAACGGGCATTTTCAATCTGATCCAGCCGGCGGATTACTCCCTTTTCGGAAAATTCGTTCAGGATCCGATAGACACTCTCACGGGTGATCGTCGGAAGTTCCGACCGCACCGCCTCCCAGACTCCGTCCACATCCGGATGAGTCAAATTTCCCCGCAGAAATCCATAGACCGCCAATCGCTGCGAGGTGCACTTCCAGCCGTTCTCCCGGCAGAGCGCCGCAAATTCCAGTTGAAGATCGTCTCTCATTGTAAATCTCTTTTCTATTTAACTTTCATCTATAAATAAATATAATATTAATTTATAAGGAATCAAGAACAATTCCTGATTTTTTTGAAAAAATTGATTTCAGAGGTCAGGCCGATATCCGGTACGGCGGATGGAATCGGGGGAAACGCCGATCCATTTACGGAATGCGCGGTAGAAAACCGAATACTCCATATAACCGCATCGGGTGGCGATCTCCTTGATATTCAATCGGGTCTGGAGGAGGAGCGTCACGGCGGCCCGGAGACGGGCGCGGGTGATGCTGACATGCAGCGGGGAGCCGGTCTGTTCGCGGAATACGCGGGAGAGATGTTCGCGCGAGATCCGGAAGTGCAGTGCAACGGAGGAAACGTCAAGCGGTTCGGCAAGATGCGAGGAGATGTAATTCTGCACGTCGGATATCAGCGAGCTGTGGGAAGAGTCGCGCAATTGATTTTCCACCGGCGAACAGAGTTGACGGAGGAGATCATGGACGAGTTCGCCGCCTTCAAGCGGAGTGAGCATCAGCACTTCACCATGGTATTGACGATATGCGAGCAGCCGTTCGACCAGCGGGGAGTCCGGCGGCACGTCGAAGAGATAGCCATAGGTACGGTTGATTTCAGCGATCAATTCGTGCAGATTTCCGCCTCCGAAGGCGATCCAGAGAAAATTCCATGGCTCGGTTCCATCCGGCGGATAATAGTAACACACCGCCGGATCGTTGTGATTGTGTAGAAAAGCCTTGCCCGGCACCAACGCGTGGTCGACGCCGTCAATTCGGATTGCGCCGCGTCCGCCGATGGTGATTGAGAGCTGGCCGCCCTGTTCGCCGCGCAGTCGGCCGTCAAGGCGATAATGTCGGGTGTGTTGAATTTCCTCGGCGACAATACACGGCTGCGGCAACGTCTGCAATTGCCGGTGAATTTCGAAATGAACCTGCCACTTTCTAGCCTTGCTGAAATCCATGCTGGAAACTCTCCTTTCAGAAGTTATTTTATACGCAGAATAGAAATTTTCAAGCAATTCTCACAAAAGGTTTTTCAATATCACAAAATACAATAAAAAAGAAGCTTGTTTTTCCTGTTTATGCTTCTATACTAAATTATAGATCCAGAAACCCCAGTCACAATAAGGAGGGAAAGATGAATAAGATCAACGTCACCATCTGGAATGAATTCCGTCACGAAAAGGAACATGAGGCCATTCGGAAAATCTATCCGGAAGGCATTCACGGCGCAATCGCCCGCGGCATCGCCGCCGATGATTTGAACATCCGCCTCGCGTCGCTCGACGAACCCGATCACGGCCTGAGCGACGAGGTGATCGCCACGACGGATGTCTTGATCTGGTGGGGACACTGCGCCCACGGCGAGGTGCGTGACGAGATTGTGGCGAAAGTGCACAAACGTGTGCTTGAAGGAATGGGATTGATCGTACTGCATTCGGGACACTTCTCGAAGATCTTCCGGGCGGTGACCGGTTGCAGCTGTTCGCTCAAGTGGCGCGAGGCCGGCGAGAAGGAACGGCTCTGGAACATTGCGCCGTTCCATCCGATTACTCAGGGAATCGGAGAGTATTTCGAACTGGAGCACGAGGAAATGTACGGCGAGCGTTTCGACATTCCCGAGGACGGCAAGCTCATCTTCATAAGCTGGTTCGAAGGCGGCAACGTCTTCCGCAGCGGAGTGACGTTCGAACGCGGTTACGGGAAGATTTTCTATTTCCAGCCCGGGCACGAATCGTATTCGAACTTCTACAATGAAAACGTGCTGCGCGTCATCGGCAATGCGGTTCGCTGGGCGCGTCCGGTCTTCTTCCGCGAAATGGGTGCGCCGTGTTATCCCGCGCTGGAAGAGATTCGTTCGATCGATCCCGCCGCCGTCAAGGCCGGGGTGATGCAGAACGCCGACGGAAGCAATAAGTAAAAAAGATTCGGATTGTCACGCAGGAAAATCAATCAGGAGAAGAAATCATGGCGAAGTTGAAGGCAGCGGTCATCGGACTTGGAATGGGATACAATCATCTCCGCGGTTACATGACCCACCCCGACGTCGAAGTGGTCGCCGTCGCCGACCGGATGGCGGAACGGCGCGAACGGGCGAAGCAGGAGTTTCAGATCGGGAAGATTTACGAGGAAGGGATCGACTTGATCCGGAATGAAAAATTCGACATTCTCTCGGTCGCCGTTCCGAATAATCAGCACAAGGATCTCACCATCGCCGGTTTGAAGGCCGGCGCCCATGTTCTCTGTGAAAAACCGATGGCGATGAATGCCGCCGAGGCCGAGGAGATGCTCAAAGTCGCGAACGCGTGCGGAAAACAGCTCGGAATCGACTTCAGTTATCGTTTCACGCCGCAGTCGCGGGCGATGAAGGCGCTGGTGGAGGAGGGGCGTCTGGGCGAAATTTATTACGCCCGCAGCGTCTGGCTCCGCCGCCGCGGCGTGCCCGGCGGCACCGGTTCCGGTTTCAACACCGAGGGGGCGTCCGGGTCGTGGTTTTACGACAAGACGCAGTCCGGCGGCGGACCGTTGATCGATCTCGGCGTGCACCGGCTCGATCTGGCGCTCTGGATGATGGGGTATCCGGAACCGATGTGGGTGATGGGAAGCACCTACAACCGGATTGCGCCGGGGTTGGTCAAAAATTATACGGTCGAGGATTTCGCCTGTGCGATGATCAAGTTCCGCAACGGCGCAACGCTCGAACTCGATGCGTCGTGGGCCGGAAACATCCGGGAAAATGAACAGATGTCCACCCGGCTGCTCGGTGACAAGGGCGGGATTTATCAATACAATCTCAGCGAGGGTTACACCTACGACGTCGAATATTATCAGGAGATCGACGGCAAGCAGTATGACTGCAAACTTCATCCGCCGGTGCCGGAAGTGCGCAGCGCGTATCACATGTTCGTCGACGCCGTGCGCGACGGCAAGCCCTTCATGGCGACCGGAGAGCAGGGATTGACGGTCATGCGCATTCTCGATGCGATTTACGAATCGGCCGCGACCGGAAAACCGGTTGAATTCCAACGCTGACCCGGAGTCTTGACGACTCTGCGCGCTTCCGCCGGATCAACTCAATTCCGGCGGGGGCGCGTTTTTTTTCGGGAACGGGGGGGCGGTCATTCTTCGGGCGGAGGGTTCTCCACACGGCGGATGTTCCGGAAGATGAAGGCGATCAACGCCACTGCGAGCAGAACCGCAACCGCGGAGAACACCCACTCCGGATCGAATCCGAGGCCGCCGGAGCCGGCCGGGTTGAAATGCGGATTCTGCTGCGGAACCCCCGGTTGGAATTCATTGAACGCGAGTTCCGCCGGATCGATGCCCGCCAGGGTACGCTCCAGATCGTAGTCGCCCGGCTCGACGCCGTTTCCGGCGTAATAAAGCCGGTTCGGAATTGTCGTACCGAGTGTGACCAGATGGTACACCGGTCCGCAGCCCAGCAGCGTGATTTTTTCCAGTGGCGGATTGTCATTGTTTTGAATCGTCAGGCGGCAGACGCCGAACCGTTGTTCTCCGGCAAAATCGACCTTCGCCGAATGGCGGGAAAATTTCGGAATCGAGACGCTTTCCAGTTGCGCCCGGTAATGAATCCGACCGTCTTCCGTTTCGAAATCGGCCCGGCGGCTGAAGTTCGCGGTTTCACTTGCAAGTTCCAGGCGCGTGAGTGGAATGTTGCGGCAATCAAAGCGGATCACTGTGGTTTTTTCCGCCGGATTCGTGGTGATGTCGAGAATTTCCAGTTTTCGGGATACTTCCTCCGGATGGCTGGAAACATTTACCGACTCCCGGAAACTTAATTCCACGTCGTCGATTTTCAGTTCCCGGAAAAGTATTTCACGCTCTTCGGTACGGTTAATGGTCTTTCCATTACTTGTGACTCGTCGCAGCGGTGAAAGGTAATCTTCTCCGTAATTATCGATTTCGATCCTGAGTTCCCGGTAATGTCCCTCGGGGAGTTCAAACGAAACGCTGCGCAGCGCAAAACGCGGATTGCGGTCGAAAAACGGTTGATCCTGAACCAGCACCTTCCACGCTTCGCCGTCGCCTCCGCTCCTTCCGAAAATCGAAACCTTTTTTTCGAAGTTGCGTTCCCCGGTGCGGATGGTCAGAAAATTGACGCGGCATCCGAGACTGCCCTCATCTCCGACTGTAACGTGAAGAATCGCTTTTTTATCTTCCAGTTCAAATGATTTCACCACGCCATGAACCGCTATGCTGCGAATCGCTTTCCCGGGGACGAACTCCTGCTGACGCAGGAACGGTATCTCCCGGCCGTCCCGCGTGTAAAGACGCATATCATCCGGCGAGGCGATCTTTTCCCAGACGGCGTCATTCAACGGGATCGAATTCAGTTGCGTATCGACTCTTTTTTCCGGCGGGGAGAGTTTCATGAAAAAACGGTAATCCTCCGGAGACGCCCCGAACAATGTTCCGGCACAGAACAGCATGGCCATCAGGAAATTCTTCATGACTGATCCTTCTTCTGTTGCTTTTCCTCCCGCTCCGACGGCGGCAGGAATAATTGCTCCACACGCATGTAGGCGAATGCTCCGACGAAAAACAGCAGCCCCATCGCCGAAAAAGCCAGTACCCGGTAGAGCGCAGGAAGGTTCGACAAATCGAACAGCAGCGCCTTGAGCGCCGCCAGCGCGAAAAGGCCGAGCCCGCAGAACCGCATCGCTTTGAGGCGGAATCGGATTCCGCAGATCAAAAGGATCAATGCATACAACGCCCATAATACCGACAGCGCGCCGGAAGCGAACTCCGGCAGATAGAGCGACAATCCCCGGTAAAGTTCGGCACTGCTGTAACAGAAATAGAGCACTCCGGCCATGATGGCGAAAAATCCGGCGTAAGAGTTCCTGCGGAACTCCTCTCCCTTCCGAGCATTGTGAATGCTCAGCGCCTTCGCAATCACCGCCAGCCCGGCGCAGTAGATGAGGAAACCTGCCAGGCGGAAGGCGCAGTCAAGCTGATATGTTGAATGTATTCCGGTTGCAAATGCCAGCCGGATCAGATCGACCGTCGCCGCAATCGCCGCCGCGGCCATCCAGGGACGCAATGCCGCGCCGTGGCCGAAACGGCGGCCGCATTGGAACATGAAGCCGAGCATTACGAAATAGAGGATCGCCGAAGGCAGGATTGAAAGCACCTCTTCGGGGAAGAGCGGGCATTTCGCAATTTCAATCCGGAAGAGAGTGAAGAGGAAAATCGCCGCCGCCCAGAGGAACGTTTCTTCGATTGCAACCGTGCGGCGCGCATCGAGCATGGCAGGTTCATCGGCACACACCGCCTCCGGCCGGGAGGTGCGCGTACCGCGTTTCAAAATGAAAAAGCCTGCGAGGAGCGCCAGCGACAAACTGCCGAGTGATACGCTGCGATCGATCAAGCCTTCAAAATAATTTTCCGTATGCCGACAGACATTTTCAAGCAGGACGACGGCGCGCAGCCCGGCGATCCAATAGAGGAGCAATGCGATATTCGTCAGAAATCCGCTGCCGGTATGGGTGCCCAGATAGAGCGTTGCCGCCGCCTGCACCGCCCACGCGGCCGTGATCCAGTGCCCGGAGAGCAGCAGCGGAAAGGTCAGCGCCACCGCTGCCGAGGAGAAGGCCAGCAGTGCGGGATAAAGATTGCGGTCACGCACCCGCAACCGCGTGCATGCGAGGAACTCCAGCGAGAAAACCAGCGCGGCGAAGAGTGTGATTCCCGCCGCGTAACGCGACGCCGGAAATGTTTCCTGTGTCGCCGGGATCAGAATCGATAGGAAAATTGTGCCGTTCGCCGCCAGCAGCAGAATTTCCAGCAGCGTCACCTTGAGTTTGTGCAGCAGCGAATAGAAGAGCGGCAGTAAACTGAAAAGCACGAAGAAGACGCAGCCGAACCCCGCCAGTTGCCAGTAATCCGCCCGCAGTTGCGGATCGAAATAACGGTGTACGGCTCCGGCGAAAATTGCGTAATGGAGAATGAATGCGACGAAGTTCAAAAGCCGCCAGTTCCGATAGAAGGACAAAAAGAGCGACCCCGCTCCGATGAGCAGCAGATAACAGAAAAGTTCCGGCAATTGTTTCGCCCCGCTTGACAACAGAATCGGCGTGAAGTAGCCGCCGATCACCGCGACGAGGGCCACAAAGAGCGAATTCTGCCGCAGCGCCAGCAGCGCCCCGGCGATCGTGATGAGTACCATCAGCGCAAATGCGCCGGATGCGGGCAGAAATTTGTAGATCGACGCGGCGGCGAAGATGGCGAAATAGAGCGTCACCACCCCGATCCCCGACAGCCCGGTCCCGAGCAGCCGGTAACGAATTGATTTCACAAGCCGGCATCCGGCGCCGACGATGGTGATTCCGAGCAGAATGACTCCGGCAATCCGCAGTTGCGGGGAAACAAGGTTGTTGTCATGCGAATATTTGACGAAGAAACCGATTCCGATCAGGAGCAGTACGACTGCGCAGCGAACCAGCCAGACCGTGGCGACGGCGTACTCCACCGCGACCCGGCGCGGCCGGAATTCCTCGCCGACGACGATCCAGTTCCAGATTTTGCGGCATGCTTCCGCCGCGCGCCGCTCGAATTCCGAAGGAACCAACTTCGGACGGATTTTCCGCTTTGAGGACGGCGCAGTCGCAGTCGCCGCCGCTGCCGGTGGAACGGTGGAATTTTCCGGCTGCGAAATGGAATTGGAGGGTGCCGTTGGAATCGGGATGGGGACAGGATCCGCTTCAAATGCGTGTTTCGGAACGGGTTCCGGTACGCGGATAGGTTTCGGCGGAGCGTGCGGCGGTGTTTCTTCGGGAGCCCCGGATAATCCGCCGCGGCGTTCCAGGAGTTCAAGTTGTTCAGTCAGTTTCGTTGCGGCAATGCGACAGGCGCGCGCGGCGGAGATGACATTCACCAGCAGCAGGATGATTCCAATGAGCAAACTCAGGAATAAAATCATGATGATGATTCCCATAAACGGTCTCCTTCCGTCGTTTTCGCTCCGAAGTTACAGGGAATTCATGGTTGCAATTTCACTATATCACACCGAATAAGTATTTGCAACCGATCCACTGCAGTTTCGGAAAAATTCCGTTGCCGCCGGAATCGATTTGCGGCAGGCGGAGCGTCACTCTTCTCCGGAGGGCGGCTGTCGGCCGTCGGGGGGGGAGGGAACATTCAGGGGTGGTGGTGTGGGGGAGGGGGAAGGGGAGTACTCCAACGGATTAAAAATATTCCTCGAAGAGTTTTCGAAAAAGTTTGTAATTTTCCAGCGAACACGCCGGCGGCGTCTGGTGATCCGGCATCGGAATGTAACCACCGGAACGGACGACCGGAAGAATCCGTTCGAATTCCCGCCGCATGGCCGCTTCTCCCAGATGCATGATGGTTTTGTCGAACCCGCCGAGCAGCAGAAAATCCGGATGATTCTTCCGGATTTCATTCAAATCCACCCCCGCCATCCGTTCGAGCGGCGCGATGCCTTCCACGCCGATCTCCCGGCACCAGTCGATGACTTCGGTGATGTCGCCGTCCGAATCCATGAGCGGGTGAATATTGTAATGTTTCAGCAGCGGAACGAGTTCCCGGTAGAACGGCGCACACACTTCGTCGAACTTCTCCTTCGACAGCATCGGTCCGTGATTGTAGGACAAATCTTCCCCCAGCAGCAAAATGTCGGGCGTGATGATTTCAAACATCGCTGGCAGAAGCGTCCGATACCATTCAAGAAGATCGCGATTCATCTCGCAAAGCAGTTCCGGCTGGTCGTAGAACGCGTACAAATGCCCTTCGATCCCGAGCAATGTGCGCGGAAACCAGAAGAAGCCGTCCAGCCACATCCACAGCGCCATCCGTCCCTGTTCTTTGAGTGCGGCAAGTTTTTGCAGATATTCCGGCGCAACGACTTCCGCCGGGAAAAGATATTTTTTGAAACGGCGATATTCCTGCGCATCCTTGACATACGCTCCGTCGGGCGCTGGCGGCGGTGCCGCATCACTGATCGGCCGGGGCCAGAGTATTCGGAAAGGATCCAGTCCGAGGGCATCGCCGATTTCGCCTTCCGCCGGAATCACCGGCATGCCCGGCGCGTACCAGCGGACGTTGCGCAACCGGGGATCGAGTCCGTCGGCATGCCAGCGATCGAGGGTTTTGTCCCACCAGCAGCCCCATTCCAATCTTGGCATGCGGTCAGGGGGGCGAAATTCAAGAACCGCTTTGATTGCTTCACTGATATTCATCTGCGGCATTTTCTTTCTCCGTTATTTCAATTCATTCCGTGGCATCTCTTTACGACAACTCCAGTTCGCGGATGACTCCGCGTGGAAGATGTATCGAATATCTCCGGTCGGAGGAAATGAGGCGAAGTTCCGCAGTTGTCTCCGCTTCGTCAAGTTGCTGGAGCGTCGCGACCGCGCATCCGGAATCCGGATCGCGCCGCAGGTCGATCAGCCGGACGTGGGATGGGCGAAGTTCCAGCAGAGAGCCCTTGCCCGGCAGGAGCCCCGCGTGACGGTCGCACGGCAGAATGGTGTTCTCGAGTTCCCACTCCATGGCAAGGCGGCGTGTGGTTTCCGGTTCGAGTACGATGCCGAAACGGAAGAGATGTTCGCCCCAGTCCGTGGCCGGGCGTTCGATGGAGTCGTCCGCCTCGCAGGTTTGTTCGGTCGCGTAACGGCAGCCGCGGATCAAGGTCACGGCGAAACCGTTTTCGTAATTGCCGAAACCGCAGCAGTGATCGTTGATGCAGCCGATGGTGGATTCGGGATAATGCAGCAATAGCGCGCGGCCGCCCGGAACGTCACCGAAACAGGTGCGTTCGACCGACCCTCCGGTCACATCGTAGAGCACCTTCTCCGCTCTTTTCGTCACGAGCCGCAGCCGGGTGGCCGAGCCGAACCAGAGAACACGCAATTCAAGATCCACCGACGGCCGGAGCGTGCTGAGGGATACCGTGGCGAAAACCCGGCAGCAGGAAGCGTGAAATTCGATGAACATCCGGGCGCGGAATGGACCCCTTTCAAGCAGTTTCGCGCGCGTGACATGCAGCGTTTCAACGATGTCGCGACAGAGAAACGCATCCGGAGTTTCCTTCGGACAGCCCCAGGATCCCCAGATGTCACGTGTGAGGTCGAAGTGAATGCCTTCACCGCCGAAGATTTCGCGCCCCTCCCGGAAAATTTCAATCCGGTTCCGGTGCCGGTTGAGACGTACTTCACAGAATTCGTTCCGGATTGTTTCGTTCACCTCGACTGCCTCCGCGACCGGCGCGGCATCCTCCATGCGGGCCATGCGTGGGGATTTCACGTATCCGAGAGAGAATTTCCGCCAGCCGCAGGCGGGAAGTTCGGCGGGAAAGAGAACGCGAACCCGCCACGGCAGGGTCGTGAACGAGTTGTGCGCGACCGCCAGTCGCTGGAATGAAACCGGATTTCCCTGATCGTCGAGCAACTCCAGCGGAAGTTCCGCGACGCGGTTTTCGAATTCCCAGACCGGGCGATAGTCGACGGCGGTTTCGAACTCGACGTCACCTTTCCATGGATACGGGCGGGGGTTGAAGACGATGAACGGTACCGCTTCAGGCATGTCGCCGCTGACGGCGGGAACCCGTGTGTCCATGCGTGCGGCGATTGCCGCAAGTGTGCGGAATTCGGTTTCGGTTGCTGAGTGAATGATTCCGCCAAGGTGGCACATCTGCTGCCGGGTGGCCACTTCGATGCACGTTCCGGGAAGAATGTCATGGAATGTGTTGAAAAGCAGTTCTTTCCACAATGCGTTCTGCGGCGTGGCCCCCGGGATGGCGGTTTCCGTCGCCACCGCCGGACCGGCGATTCCTGCGGCGGTCTGCCAGAGAGCGGCGCGCTTGACGGCGCCTTCCGCGTCGCGGTAGGGGGATTTGATCTTCTGGCAATTGGCGAAATAACCGCGCTGAGCGAAATTGATTTCGCCTTCGACGGTGTCGATCAACTTTTCCCCGCGGCGGGCGAGTTCCTCCCTGGCGGATTGAAAATATCCGGTGAGCGTGGAGAAACGCACTTCGATTTCATTGCAGTGTTCCTCCTTCCAGCGACGCAGTTCGTCGATATGGCGCTGTGTCGGTCCGCCGCCGTGATCGCCGAGGCCGAAGAAGAAGGCAACGTTCTCCAGATCCCAGTTCCGCCACGCTTTCAGATAATCATCCAGCCGCGCGGGGATGCCGTCGCGTTCGATCGCGTACCAGTCGACGGGAATTCGATAACAGAGCAGCCGGCTGCCGCCTTCGCCTTTCCAGAAGAAGAGCGGCTGCCGGAGAGTGTAGAGCCAGCTCTCGGGTCGGCCGAAAGCGTAATTGCGGATTCCGGCGGCGGTGAAGAGTTCCACCAGTCCCCGGCTCTGTCCGAAGGAATCCGCCGACCAGTAAGTGTCGATTTCGCGCTGGAAGCGTTCGCGGAAATAATGTTTCCCTTCCAGAAACTGATGCAGGAATGTGGCGGTGTCCGGCAGATTGGTGTCGCTCTGGACATAGCTTCCTCCGACCGGATCCCAGCGGCCGCTCTGAATCAGTGTACGAATTTCCGGGAGAAGATCAGGTGCGAGCGATTCAACCATTTCGTAAACCCAGGATTCCCCGCGGATGAAGGTCAGATCCGGGTTGCGCCGCATGAGTTCGACCATCGTACGGCAGGTGGAGACCGCTTCCTGAGCGCCTTCCTGACGGGTCCAGAGCCAGACCGGATCGATATGGGCGTTGGGGATGATATGCAGAATTCTGGTTTTCATGACAGCTTCTCCGGTTGTTGATCGATACACTTTAAAGATATACTGTGTTTGTGTGTTTGTAAAGAGGGGAAATAAACTTTTTCAAGAAAATTTTTCAAGCATAAAAATAGAAAAATTTTCTTATTTTCTCTGTAATACTGTTGACAAAGCGCAGGGTTTATCGTATAATATTAGACATACGGACACAGTATGTGTTCTTTTTTTGGGAGGCGTATCGATGAAAATGAAATCAGCCGACGACGGCACCACGACAGTCAACGCGGTCGGTGCGACCGCGGCCGCACCGCCGAAGTCGCGGAAATTTGAAAAAGTATATCAGAGCTTCAAATCCGAACTCCTTCACTCCGCACCCGGTACCCCGATTGCGTCCGTGCGGGAGTTGATGCGGCGTTATCAGGTCAGCCAGATCACCGTGACCCGGGCGCTCAAACAACTGCAGGAAGACGGTCTGGTGGAGTCGAAGGTCGGGTACGGCAGTTTCCGCTCCGGAAACAATGAACGCGATTGTCGGAACATAGTCTTTCTTCATTCGGATTACCCTTCAAGTTTCGACAGTCTGGTGAACCGGGTTTTCGAAAAACATTTTACGGAACGCAATTATCGCTTCCGAATGCTCTCCTACGACCATCGCCGGATTCGGGTGGATCGTTCAATCTTGAACGGCGGCGTCGATGCGGTCATTTTCAATCTGGATCAGAATCTCTCTCCGGATCTGCTGCTGCAGCTCACCGGCTGGCCGATTCCGATCGTTTTCATCGACATCATGCCCCAGACGATCATGTTGGATGCGGTCTGCGCAGACAACGAAATGGGCGGCGCAATGGTCGCGAACTATTTTCTCCGCCATGGCCATCGCCGCTGCGCGATGCTGCAGTCGCTGCCGGAAGGACACAGCCCGGTCAGCCGCCGGCGCAGCTTCCTGCGGCAGTTGAAGTTGTCGCAGGGTGAATCGGTTTTCATCAACTGCGAAACGCAGGGCGGAGAGAATTCAACGGCGAACGCCTACCGGACATTCACCGCTTACATCAAGGAGCACGGGCTGGATTTCACTGCGCTGTTCTGCGATTCGGATCTCGGCAGTCTCGGGGTGTTGAAGGCGTGCCACAATCTCGGAATCCGGGTGCCGGAGGATTTGAGCATCATCGGCTTTGACAATATTCCGGAGTGCGGTTATTTCCAGCCGTCGCTCTCCAGCATGGATCAGGATATTCCCCGCTGGGCCGAAGAGGCGGAGAAAATTCTGATCGCCCGGCTGAATGGAGACTCCAGGCCGGTGTTTCAGTCGTATGTCGAACCCAAACTGATTTTGCGGGATTCCGTTCGAAAAGAAACAATCGGGAAGGAGGAGAAAAAACATACAGTATGAGCATGCCGCGGAATTTGAGATTTCCCGAGAAGTGTTTTCCTGTTTTCAGAACCAGAAAAAAATAGCGAGAGGAAAATGAAAAAGTTATTTACATTGATCGAGTTGCTTGTCGTGATTGCGATCATCGCCATCCTTGTTTCCATGCTGCTTCCGGCACTGGGCAGGGCGCGTGACGCGGCGCGTAATTCCAGTTGCATCAACAATCTGAAGCAGATCGGGCAGGCGACGATGTTCTATCTCGACAACAACGACGATCGCTTCTTCGAGGACGGCAGTACGGATATTATCCGCTGGCCCAAATTGTTGCGGAGCGAATATTCGAGCGACAATGCGGTTCCGATGAGCATCAACTGGTGCCCGATGGATCCCAACTTGAACCGTTACACCGTGGACACCGCATTTACCGATTGCAGGGTAACTTACGGATTCAATGACTTCTACTTGAGAGGGCAGAAGGTTAACACGGTCAAGAAGGCCGCCAATACGGTTCTGATGATCGAAGCAGCCATCAATGTCACGACCGATCCGACCGGTTTCGGGAAAGTGCAATCCTGGAATGATCCCAATGCGAGTATGCCGTGGCCGATTCACAACAAGCGCAGCGCCAATACCCTCTGGGTGGACGCTCATGTCACGACCGAGACGGCGCCGCGGGGACTTTATGAGGATTTTTTCTGGGACAGCATTCTCGGCAGCCGCTGGTCCAACGGGGTGGATGGCGGCGGCGCGGATAACAAGTGGGATCGGCAGTGATGAAGAAGATTGGATTTTCCGCATTCTGGAGCGTATTGTTGTTTCTTGGGATTCCGTTTTTTCTGTACGGAGCGCCGTCGCCGTGGAGTGTCCGCCCGGATCAACTGCCGAATCTTGCTGAATTCTGCGACGTCTGGCTGGAAGGCGGAAAGCCCGCCTCCACCAATATTTCGACGGCCAATCGCAATGACGGATTTTCTCCATGCCAGCTCTATTTTTTCGGTACGGAACAGCCGCAGACTCGCTACTGGGCGAAATATGAATTCGAAATTGCCGAGCCCGGCGAATATTACTGGGGTGTGGCACTGGTGCATCAGGGAACGAATTATGCGTCGCAGGTTCGCTACCGGTTTGACGATGAACCGTTCGCCGCGGTTCCGGCGGGAAATCGCCAGGCGTCCTGGGGATTTGCCAATGCGGTCGGCTGGTCGGATCTGGGAGTGCGGTATATGGAAAAGGGAAAACATCAATTGGAATTCGAATTCGATACGAAAGCGGACAACGGCAACTGGAGTTTTCTCTGCGATGGAGTTGCAGGAATCCGGGCCGCGAACGGGAAAAAGATCGAAATTTCCGGAGTCGAACTTCCGGAGGAACTGGTTCCGGGTGAGGATCTGGTGGTGAAATTTGAAGCTTCCGGAACCATGCAGCCCATCCGGGTGAAGCTGGAAAGTTCACCCGATTATCCGGTGGTCGAGACGATCGTCGTCCCGCAAACAGGAAAGAATCAGGTCGTGCTGCATGTGCCGGAACATCTCGGGAGCGCCACGTATGAAGTAAGTTTTTACTCCGGCGTGATCGGCCGGCAGCCGCTGACGGAGGTGCTGAAAATTTCCGCGCGGGAAAATTTGACGCCGATGCCGCATCTCTCGATCGAAGAGGCGACGGTCGATTCCGACGGCAATTACCGGATCTCGCTGACGGCGCCCGCCGCACAGCCGGGGATGTTCTGCGTGATGCTGGAGATCGACGGGAAAGTTTACGCGGTGGACAACATCGCCGTTTCCGCCGGAGAACAGACGCTCACAGGCGAGTTTTCGGATTTCTGGCGTGCGGCGGCCGCGGGGCGTTCCGGGAAGGCGGTTTTTTATGCCGCTCCCGGCGAAATGGGACGGGAAGTCGTTCAGGAGGCGCGTTTCGCCGGAGTGCCGGGCGAATTGCCGAAACCGATCAATTACGGCCTCTTCAAGGATCGTTTCCAACTGGTGCATCCGTGGTATATGGATCACGAATATCGTTACATTTTCGACGGGAAGCCGTATTTCCCGGTCGGCGCGATGTGGTGCACGCAGACACTGCGGAACTCCACCTCGAACGATGAGCAAATCGCGCAGAATTTCGCCTTCGACTGCGCGTTTCTCGATCAGATGCTCGAATGTGAAATCGATGATTTCTACTTCAATCAGGCGCTGGCGGCGCCGTTGTTCGTGCGGCAGTTCTTCATCGATGAAATGGAGAAGCGCAACGTCAATTACGCGTGGCAGCTGACCATCGGCGAACTGGAGGTGGTGCCCTCCTATTTCATTACGCGCGACGCGCCGGAGAGGAGGAATTTTCAAGGTCTCGTGCGCGGGGTTTACCGGGAAAAGGAGATCGTCTTCGAACTGTCGCCGGATTACAAGGTGATCGGCGTCCTTGCCGTGCCGGAAAACGATCCTGGTCGGGCGTATTCGTGGAGCGTGGAGGACTCCGCCGGGCAGGACAGCCGCAGCGCGGTCTTCGATTTCGACCGGAACAAGGATCATGGAAAATTGCGGGAGATCCGGATCCGGTGCGAACTGGATGAGCCGGAGAATTCGCCGATGGTTCTCATTCCGCTGCTGGCGGCGCGGATGAGTCACCCAAATCTGCTGGACGAAGCGTACCGGAAGCAGGCTTATGAACATGTTTCGTGGATCGGAAAACTCAATTGGGGGCCGCATTTCCGTTTCATCGTCGATCCGGGGTACAACGAAACCCACATGACCAACGGGACGGAAAATCTGCGCCAGTTCACACCGGCGATCAATGCCCGGTTTGAAGCATGGCTGAAAAAGCGTTACGCCGATGATTTTTCCGCGCTCCGGCAATCGTGGGCGGCCCCGGAACTGGAGTCGTGGGAAAACGCGGTACGGGTGATACCGCTGCGGCTTGGAGAGAAACTTTATTTGTGCGACCCGGAGACGGGAAAGATGTATGCGTCGAATCTTTCCAAATCCCAGGCGTGGCTCGATTACAACGAGATGATCCGGGAGGAATACGCTCTGGAAGCGGATCGTTTTGCGATGTACATCAAGAGTCTGGTGGATATCCCGATTGTTTACAAGAGCGTCGAGGCGCAGGGATCGCGCGTGATGCGAAGCACGCTGTATCGCGGTTTCGACGGCGTCGGCAGCGAGGTGTATTTGAATCAGGCCCGTCCGCCGGAAGGCGCCGGCGGAGGAGCGAAGGCCGCGGCGGAGGCCGCCACCCATACCGTCTGGAAGGTCGGCACCGAACTCGGACACGATGCGCAGCTCGGCAACGGCGGCGTGAAATTCTTTCAGAGCGAGGCGGAGATCAACGATCTCACGCGCCAGATGGCTCAACTTGGCGTGAGCGGCTTCTATTACTTCGGCGCCCATCTCGGGGACAGCATCTGGGACAATCACGGATTCTACGGTTTCCCGGAGGGAATGAAATGGTTGAAGGAGATCAACCGGAAATGTTATCCGCTTTCGGAGAAGCGTGCGCCGCGCAATTATCTCTTTCCCGGCGGTCATTCGTGGTGGTGGTGGACGACGCGTCACTTTGCCCTCTACGACCGGGAACGCAGCGAAGTGGTCGTCTCGCTCATTTTGCCCAACGGCGAATGGGCGACCAATACGGAACTCGTGCCGGAGGATTGGGAACGGGTGGTGGTAAACTGCGCGCTGCCGCCTTATTCGATCCGATATGCACCGCGGATCGGAGAACTGGCCCGTTCCGGGCGGGAGTTCATCTACCTGGGCGAACGGCGGGATCTGGGTGTCATTCCGGAGGTGGATCGATACTTCACGGAGGAGTTGATCGAATTTCCGGACGGCAGCAAAGCGCAGGTGCTGAAGGCGCCGGCGGGGGCGGAAATCCTGGCTTCCGAAAACGGGAGGCCGTGGGCGATCCGCGATGGAAATTGTCTGATCGTGAGCAGGTTTCCGATCTGCAACGGTGAATATGTGACGCATGAGGCGAAGTTCGTGCACCTGAAACCGGAGTGGATCAACGCAGCGAAATAACTTCGCACCTGCGGCGATGATTTTTCCGCGGCCCGCAGACCGCGCGGGATGAGAGGATGGGGTTCAAAAATGCCCGCCCGCCTTTCTCCCGCGCGTTTTGTTTCTCCCCGGCAGCCGCCGGGACAGGATCGCGGATATTTCTCTGAACGACTGGAACCGCGGCCGGTTTCCTGCAGCGGAGGAAGCGAATTTCTGATTTTGCCATCGACGAAAGGTTCTTTTGTTATCGTCTTCCGTTTTTCCGGTGTTTGAAACAGGGGAAATGGATTTGAAGATACTAGCATTGGGAATTTTTTATGTTATATCCCTCGTTGGCATGTTCCTTTCGGCTGGAGAAAACTTCCGGCACTGATGTGTAACAAATTTTTTGGAATCAGGGCATCATAGGGGGGATGAGGGGAAAAACTGGTGGGACCGCCCGGACTTGAACCGAGGACCCGGAGATTATGAGTCACCTGCTCTAACCGACTGAGCTACGGTCCCACACCGAAATAAAGTTCCCTACTATAACCCGGCTTGGCGATTTGC
>CALXNS010000061.1 GCA_944389815.1 uncultured Victivallis sp.
CGTCACCGCACTGAAGGGCGAGCAGAGTGAAATCTACACCCGGCCGGACGGAACATTCCGATTGATTTACGGCACCGCCCCGGTTTACATCACCAGCGACGCGCCGGTGGAACTCCTGAATTCGACCCCGATCGAAGGCGAGGAAAAGGCCGCCGACCGAATCGAACTTGCTCCGGTAAACCGGATTGTGGTCTTCCCCGCCGGCGCAACCGAAGGCACGGCGGAATTCACCTTGAAAAATCCGTCAGGAGAGTCTTTCGAAGTCACCACCGTGCTCGAAACCAGCGACGGCCGCAAGCTTGCGGAAAAACATGTCGTCTGCGCGCCGGGGACGGTGGAGAAACTCTCGTTTCCGGTGAAACCTGCGGAAAATCTGATCCTCGACAAATTCAAATTGACGATCGGTTATGAAGGGAAATACGCTTCGTTTTCCGATGAATGCGAATTCTACGTGCGCAAACTTCAGCCGTCGGACGGCAAAATTCACGTCACCACGGCGCGGATGTTCAGTTATAATCAGGACGTCTACGTTCTCAGCGACGACTTCCTCGAAGTGACCGTCGACCCGAAGCGCGGCGGACGCATCCTCGAAATGTATGACAAAGTGCGTCGCGCCAATCAGGTGAACATCAGTTACGATCAGCTTGCCGGCATCGAACAGGTGAACTTCTACTACTGCATTTACGATATGGTGCGCGCCCCGTCGCCGTGCGGCATCAGCAAAAGCGAACCCTATCAGATTGAAGTCATCCCGAACGGCGTCCGGATGTGGGCCGGCGGCGACGGCAGAATGATGCTGGAAAAAATCCTGACCATCGACGGCGCAGGTTCGATGGATCTTCATCTGACCATGACCAACAAGACCGACAAGGCGCTCGAATGCAGTTACTACATGCATCCGGAGTACACCGTCGGCGGCACCGGCGACCACGATACCGACGTTTTCAAGCTTCCGATCGCCGACCGGGTTCTGACCATGCCGTTCTGGACCGGACTCGGCGACAAGCCGACCGGTGATTACACCGAGAACTGGTGGGTGGTCGAAGACACCGTCAACAACGTGCAGCTCCGTCAGGAGTTCCAGCTCGACAAATTCCGCACCCCGCGAATCTGGTTCGGACTGGGGTGCTACAATCTGGAAATGGAGAGCGTCAAGGGTTTGAAGCTCGAACCCGGCGCAAACTGGCAGGGCGACCTCAAGTGGACGTTGAGCGAGTTGAAGAAGTAATCAAAATCGACTTCGCGACAGAAAAAAATCTCCCGGACGAAAATTCATCCGGGAGATTTTTTTTCATGATATTCATCCGACGGAAATTTCAGCGCACCAGGTGGTACCCCGCCACCCCGCCGGGGAACGCCCCGTTGTCGGCCTGAAAATGGACCATTCCGTCACGCCATTCCGAGGGGATTTCGCCGAGAACATCGCCCTGCATATTGATTGCACTGACCCGGCGCGGCGCATCGGTTCGAATCGCGACGGCGGCGCGCGCCCGGCGCAGCAGAAGCGGCAGATTTCCGGTCTGCTCCAGAATCACCCGGTCCTGATCGGCGAAGCGCGTCCCGGCGGCCATCACGTCGGAGACCTGCAGCACCACCAGGGAATCGCTCTTCTCCAGCTCTTTCCCGTCAAGGGAGATCGCCGCAACCGTCTGGAAGGTGTCCGCCCCGGAGACCGCCAGCCGTTCCCCGGCGGAAAGCGCCCCTTCCGGCAGCGTCACACTGGCGGAACGCGGCGTATCGACCGAAAAGGTATTGGCTTTCTCATCGAGACGAATTTCACCGGTGGAACTTACGGCGATTCGTTTCGTCCGGAAATCCTCGACCAGTTTCCGGATCTTCGGATCAGTCACATTGTCGAACGGTTTCACATCCGCAACCGGACGGTCATCGAAGGTCGCGCCGACCCGGGTAATCAGCCGCAGCGGCCGAATCGCCGGATAACCGGAATCGCGCAGTTCGCCGTAGAAATCACGGGGGATCGTAAAACCGTATTTTTCCGGCGCGGTTTTCACGTCGCCGCGCACGAACATCGCCGCGCCGATCCGGTCGGACATCTGCATGACCGGATCATTGACCGATTCAAATACGATGATCCCCTCCTCCAGCGTCGTCACCCGGCGCCGGGAGCTGGAAAAATTGAACCGGCAGACCCCGGTAATATCCTGCAGCGCGCAATACGCGCCCATCACCGGCCCGTCCTCGGCCCGGAACTGATTCGGCGCGCAAAGATTGAATTCCGTGATGAAAAACGGTTTCCCGTAAATCCGCCCCGGCACCAGATGCCCCGGAAGCGGCGCCTCCATCGACAGCGTCGAACGCTGACTGTAGGAGTGCGGCAGCGACCACGGCGTCTTCGGAAAACTCGGGTGGTCATGGTAACCGTGATCGTCCACGACATCGAACATATCGCGCACCAGCGTCGTGGCGCTGTTGCCGTTGAAATTGCAGCTGGTCAGCGGAAACTTCACTCCGATCTCCTCGCGGACGAAACGCGCCATCTCCGTGAGATACCCGGTCTGCAGCTCATGCAGGAAGCGGCCGAAATGGAGATTGCCGAACCCCATCCGGCGATTTTCAACCCCGTTCGCGTCACAATACGCCGCGAAAAGTTCCGGCAGCGCCGGATTCGACTTCCAGGTGTAACTGAGCGTGTCCTCGTTCACCAGATTCACGAAGAGAATCGCCGGATCGTCCGCCCACCGGATGCCGGTGTAGGGATTGACGTGATTCATCCAGCGCGACACGAAGGTCTTCCAGTTGCGCATGCCCTCCGGCGAGAGCGTGAGTGCGTATTTATGGTCAAGCGTCGGATATTTCTCCAGAATCGGCAGATTGTCTCCCTTCTTGAGCCGGCGGCTGGTGTAGAAGTCGAATGTAACGTAAATGCCCGCCTCCTTGAGCTTGGCGAAGAAATAATCCAGTTTGTCGAGATTTTTTTCGTTGAGCGTCACCGAATCGGCGGCCTCCGGATCAACCAGACCATTGTCATGGTGGTGCAACCGCACCAGATTGATTCCGTTGGCGCGCAGGAACCGGACAACACGATCCACCTCCGGTTTCTCCAGTTGCAATGCCATCTCGCAGAAATTGGTTCCCCACGCGCGAAACCTGCGTTCCGGCGCCTTCTCGAACCCGAACGAACCGTCGGCGGCAATCCGCGCAAACCCGAATTTCCCGGCGGGCGCGTCGTCCGCGCCGATGAACGAAAAATCCAGCGGACTGCCCGGCGTGATCTCCCGCCGGTAATCCAGCGGAATCCAGCATTCATTCGCCTCGACAATCAACGGCTTCGGCACATGCGTCGGCAGTCGAACCGGTTGCGAAGTGAGCGTCACGCCGGCGATCATCCACGCCGCTGCGGGGTCGGTGATCCGGAACCGGATGCGGCGCGGTTCGCCGCCGCTCAGCGTGAAGCTGGAAACATACAACCCCACCGGCACGCTCGGATTGCTCGAACGCCACGCGGTCTTGGCGTTGGCCAGATCGCCGGGATTCCACCAGTTGCCGCAATCGACGCCGGCCTGAACGGGAATTGTCTCCACTCCGGTATCGGCATAGGTGATTTCAAGTTCGCCGATTTTGCCCGAGGGCGGCGTCCAGGCCGACGCATG
>CALXNS010000062.1 GCA_944389815.1 uncultured Victivallis sp.
TAGGGAAGCAGAATTTCATAATCGTGCATTCCGCCGTCGGCGGACGCGGGAGGCTCAAGCGGCACGGCGAATTCAACCGGTTCCGCGCTGTTGCGGTGCAGCTCGAAGAACCATTCCGGCGCGGCGACACCGTCGATCCGCCAGACCACGATGCCGTTTCTCGACGGAGAGATATGCAATTCATTGCAGATCAGTTTGAGCGTGATTTCTCTGGCGTCGGTCCGGAAGCGGATGCGAACCGCCGGATTGTCTCTCTCGTAATTGCGCGCGTGGGGGATTTGCCGGTCGAACCGCATCCGGGGGGAGGGCGCGGTCAGGAACTCTTTATGAATGAAACCGGAATATGCGATCCGGGGGTCGTCCGGCTGGACACTGAACATTTCCTCCTCCGCGACGACCGCCGATACGGCCGAACAGAGTGCCGCGGTGACAGCGGCCGCGGATTGGCGTTTCATAAACATCTCCATCTCCTTTTGTTTTCTCCGATTATTTCTCCCGGAGTTCCGCGCTTTCGGCGGAAGCGTCGTCCCGGCGGAATGTACCGGGATTCATGCCGTAACGGGCGGTGAAACAACGATAGAAATACGAGAGATCGTTGAAGCCGCAGCCGAAGCAGATTTCCGAAATGTTGCGTTGTTTTTTTTCGCGCAGCAACTGTGCGGCCCGCTCCAGACGGCGGGCGCGGAGCGCATCCATGATCGTCATGCCGGTTTCGGCCCGGTAGATCCGGCAGAGACGGCTTTTGTCGATCCCGATTCCGGCGGCGAGGGAATCGAGCTTGAATTGTTCCGCATAATGGGCGGATATGAGATGATTGACGTAATCGACCGCCGACCGGGACGGTTGATGTTTGATGTTGCGGTGGCTTTTGCGGGCGAAAAGAATCAGAAGTTCGAGCAGCAGAAGTTTCAGTCGCGGCTGATAGTTCTGGCGGGATTGATCGAATTCGCGCTCCATGGTTCGGATGAGGCGGCGGATCTCCGGATCGTCTTCGGCGATGTAAAGTTGTTCGCGTGCACCATCCGCGCGGCCGGAACGGGAGTTCCAGTGAAAAATCGAGAAGAAACCGAAGTCATCCTGAAGTTCCCGGAGATGCTCGCGGATCATTTCCGGCATGAAAATGATGTTGCAGATCTCCAGACGATCCGATTCGATCAGAAACGTGGTCCGATCATCGGGATGGATCAGGAAGAGCGCCCCGGGCTGGATCGGATAACGTTTTTCATTGATGACTTTGGTGCCGTTTCCCGCGATGACGTAGATGATTTTCCAGAAATCCCGCCGGAAGCGCCTGGCGTCGCCGAACTGTTCCGGCGCATCGACCTCCCGCCAGATGCAGAAGGGGAAATCACTGTTGAAATAAGCGTATTTCCGGAAAAAACCCGTTTCCGGGGGATTTTGCAGTTCCATGCTTTCCTTGATCCATGTTCCGATTGATGGTATGGATATCATACCACGGAATTCTGCGGAATGCAAGACTCCGCTGCCTGATTTTCTCCGCAATCCATTCAGCCGACGACGACCGCTTCGATGCCGAGAGCGTCGGCCACTTTCCTGAGCGTGGCGGCGTGGTGGCCGACGCCGAGCGCGAAGTGATGAGTCGGTCCTTCGGCGACCCAGTTGCGCAGGAACGTGCGCACATCCGGCTTGAATTTGCCGTGGGTGTTGGTGTTGCCGGTCGGCGGGATCGGTCCGGGAACCGATTCGCCTTCGGCGATGATGAATTTGAATTTTCCGTCGGCTTTGACGCCGATGCTCAGCATCGTGATCGGTCCGGTCTGGATGTTGAATTCGACTCCGGCGCCGGATCCGGGTTTGCCGTGATATTTCTTCAGACTGCGGATCACCGGGCGACCGTTGGCGATGTTGAGGTGGTGCGGGCCGTCGTGGCCGACCAGAACCGTGTCACGGGCGAAATCGATCGGATGGAATTCGGCGAACGACCCGCCGCATTCGAGCCGATCGAGGATCAGCATGGCAATGCAGGTTTTGATGTCGAATTCGCCGCACATCGGGAACCCGGCCGCGGTCAGGAGCGAATTGCCGACGATGAAGTTGGTCACCAGTTTTCTGGTGAGGGAATCCGGTTCACCTTCATAATAATAGGCGAGTCCGTCGAGGGATTTCTTTTCGACGAACTGCTCCAGCGTGACCGCCGCGACGGCGGCGGTTTCGAGGTCGGAAGCGGTCAATTTCGTCGTGACCGGGTCGGAGACCGGGTCGGGCGTGTCGAAGAATGCGAGGATGCGTTTCTTCATCGCTTCGACTTCGGCGCCCGCCGGATCGACCGCCCGGTAGATCGGAAGCATTTCATCGGCTTCGCACTGCACGACGTGGCAGCCGAATGCGGCGGTGACTGCGGTCGGGTCGGTCTGCATGTCGAGCATTGCTTCGAGCACGTGTCCGAGATGACCGATGCGGGCGTTTTTAAGGTCGTGCAGGACATGGGCGACGCGGGCCCATTCGGACAATTCGGCATCGGCGACCGGATCGTTTTCCAACATTCCGAGGATGACAGGCGGCGGATTTTTTCCCATTCTGATCGCCACGCCGGTGAATTCCGGCACCGAACAGAGGTCGTCGTTGCAGAGTTGCATGAAGGTCGTGGCGTGTTCGTAATCCATTGCCGGAAGCGGCTGGAGCGCGACGAGAACGACCGGGATCTCCATGGCGCGGACGATCGCGCCGAAGGTGGCGCTGGTGCCGTAGGTGAGCATGTCCACGAAGAGGATGTCCGGATCGGCGGCCTTGATCTCCGGGAGCGTCGCGTAAGCTTTTCGAGCGTTGTCGATCATGCCGAATTCGGACACCTCCAGCGCATTTTGTTCAAGTTTTTTCCGAAGGATCGCCATTTTCTTCATGAGTTCGGGAAGCAGTCCGTCGAATTGATGCCAGTAGGTGTCGAGTCCGATGCCGAGGAGTGCGGCGCGGGCGGTGAGCGGTTTTCTGCGGGGGATGGTCTGCATGATTCGGAATCCTTTCCAATGTCGGGTTGTGAATTGCCGCGTATTTTACCTTAAAGTATAATGCGGGCGGAACGTTTTCGCTTGGCGCGGGTGAATGGCTCCGGAAAAACTCCGGAAAAGATCAATGCAGTCCAAACGTTTCCCGGAGAAATTCTGAGCGGGAATTCCGTTCGATTCCGTCGTTTTCGAGCGGGAGTTGCGGCGTATGTCTGCAATTGTTTTTTCATCATTATCCATATTGTTTATCTTCAATAGTTTATACGTTGAATATTCAGATATTTGTCCGTCATTCCACGCAATATGTCGGCGTGACGTTTTTTCTCATTGCGAATAAACGATTTAATAATGGAATATTAACTTGACAAATGAAAGTGATGATGTTATATTAAAGATAAAGCGGAAAATTGCAATTGGCTTTTTGGGGGATTTAAGTCTTTAAATTCAACAAATTGCGTTCCGTTCAGGACAGTTAATTCAATTTCCGGACCGCCCGGAGAAAAGGAGGGAAATATGCCGAGAAAAAATATGGCAAAAACCACCCGGAGCGCGCGCCGTCGCGTGGAGTTCAGATTTGAGGATCTCCCCGGACGCAACGTTGCCGTCGCCGGCACCTTCAACGACTGGAAACCGGCCAAGCTGATGACCGACAAGAACGGCAACGGCGTCTATGTCGCGGTCATGCTGCTGGAACCGGGAACCTATGAATACAAGTTCGTCGTGGACGGCGAGTGGCGGCTCGATGAACGCAATCCGAATTTTGCCCCCAACGATCTCGGAACACTCAACAGTGTTCTGCACGTCGAGGCGTGATTGAATCCGGCGGAAATGAATGTTCCGCCGGTGTTTTTTTTGATTGACTCAGAAAGGTAAAACGTATGAATTTTCAGCTTTACAACGTATCGCCTCGAATTCCGGCGGAGTTGAAATTCCTGGAAACTCTTTCCAATAATATCTGGTGGTGCTGGCATCCGGCGGCAATTGAACTCTTCATGCGGATCAATCCGAATCTCTGGCGTGATCTCTCCGGCAGCGCCCGGGAATTTCTGCGGCTGGTGCCGCAGAGCCGCCTGGAGGAACTTGCGCATGATGCAGGATATCTCCGGCTGCTGCGTACGGTACAGACCGATTTCGAACGCAGCGTCCCCGAGAAGGATGATCCCGCTGCCCGCAAAGTGGCGTATTTTTCACTGGAATTCGGCATTCATGAAAGCATTCGGATCTTCTCCGGCGGTCTCGGCGTGCTCGCCGGCGACCATCTGAAGGCGGCCAGCGACCTGCGGCTGCCGCTTGCCGCGGTCGGTTTGCTTTATCGTCAGGGATATTTCCGGCAGGTGCTCGACCGCAACGGCTGGCAGATCGAACATTATCCGGTGGCGGAAATCCACAATCTGCCCCTGGTTCGCGGTTGCGACCCGAAGGGACGCGAGGTGACGATCAGCATCCGGCTGCTCGATCGCGAACTCTATGCCGCCGTCTGGGTGTTGTGGGTCGGCAATGTGCCGCTGCTGCTGCTCGATACGGAAATTCCGCAGAATCCGCCGGATTTGCGCGAGGTTACGTGGCGGCTTTACGGCGGCGACAAGCGCATGCGGCTGCATCAGGAACTGCTGCTCGGGATCGGCGGCTTCAAGGCGCTGATCGCGATGGGGTATGAGCCGGAAGTCTGCCACATGAACGAAGGGCATGCCGGGTTCCTGTCGCTTGCACGCATCGCTCATCTGGTCAATGACGAGGGATATGATCCGGATGTCGCACTGGAAGTGGTCTGGCGTTCCAATGTCTTCACCACGCACACGCCGGTTCCGGCGGGGAACGAGGTGTTCGATCTTTCCCTGCTCCGTCCGTACTTGTCGGTCTTCGCCCAGGAGGCGCACCTCGATCCTGAACGGGTGATCCGCTGGGGAATCCCGATCAGCGACCGCGATCACGCCAGCGAAATGTCGATGACGGTCTTCGGATTGCGTCTGGCCAACTACAGCAACGGCGTGAGCCGACTTCACGGCGAAGTCGCCCGCAACATGTGGAAACATCTCTGGCCGCAGCGCGCTGCGGCGGAGACGCCGATCAAACACATCACCAACGGAGTCCACATCACCTCCTGGGTTTCGAACCGGCTGTTGAGTCTGTATGAGCGCTATCTTACGCCGAAATGGTCCTGCAATCCGCCGAAGGCGCAGCTCTGCGAAGGACTCGCCGCGCTGCCGGATGAGGAACTCTGGATGGCGCATGAACTCTGCCGGCAGTCACTGGTTCGCCGGGTTCGGCGGATGATGCAGAATAATTTCCGTTATCTTACCAACGAAGAGAGCAATGCGCCGGTCAATAAGAACAGTTCGCTCGATCCGGACATTCTGACAATCGGTTTCGCCCGGCGCTTTGCCACATACAAACGCGGTACGCTGCTGTTGCGCAATCCGGCGCGGTTGCTTGCGCTGCTCAAGGACAAGAACCGTCCGGTGCAGTTCATTTTCGCCGGGAAGGCGCATCCGGCCGACGATGCGGGCAAAAAACTCATTCAGGAGCTGATCCAGTTCGCGCAGCGCGAGAACATCCAGAATAAACTTGTCTTTCTGGAGAACTACGACATCGGCATGGCGCGCAGCCTGGTGCAGGGCGTCGACGTCTGGCTCAATACGCCGCGTCGTCCGCAGGAGGCCAGCGGAACTTCCGGAATGAAGGCCGCCATCAACGGCGTGATCAACTGCAGCATTCTCGACGGCTGGTGGGCGGAAGCCTACAACGGCGAGAACGGCTGGGCGATCGAAGGGAACGATTATTATACGGAAGACGAGGACCGCGACAATTATGAGTCGCAGGAACTTTTCAATCTGCTGGAAAATGAAATCATTCCCTGCTTCTACGAACGGGCTGGCGGCGATCTTCCGCTGCGCTGGATTAAGCACATGAAGGCGTCGATCGCGACGGGACTTGGCGATTTTTCCAGCACCCGGATGGTGCAGGAATACGATAAGATGTTCTACAGCCCGGCGGCGGCCGCCTACGAACATCTCACCGCCAATCAGGCGGAATATGCCAAGCGGCTTGTGGAAGAGAAGAAACGTTATGTGGAAAACTTCAATTCCGACCATATGCACATCGATTCGCCCACGGTGGAGGGAAATCTTTCCGACATGCATGTCGGCGACCGTTTCAAGGTGACGACCTGTGTCTATCTTGCCGGACTGAAACCTGCGGAAGTGGAGGTGGAAGCCTATTACGGTACGGTTGATGCACACAATCAGATCATCAAGAGTTTTTCGACTCGGATGGAAATCCAGGAAGATCTCGGGAACGGCAGTTACCGCTACGGCTGTGAAATCACCTGCGCTTCGTCCGGCCGGTTCGGTTTGACCGCGCGGATCAAGGCGCCGGGAGCGGAGTGGGACAACAGCGTTCCGGGATTCATGTGCTGGCCCGCCTGACGGAGGTGAGACTTCGTCGACGCTGACAGGAAAAATGGGAAAAGAGGAGTACGGCAGAGAGGAGAAAAGGTTCGCAGAAGATGAATAAGAGAACAACGAAGCGGAAACCGCGGATTCTGGTTGTGACGCCTGAAATCACCTATCTGCCCGAGGGGATGGGAAATATGGGGAACATCCTCCGGGCCAAGGCGGGGGGGCTGGCCGACGTATCGGCGTCGCTGGTCGGTGCGCTTTTCCGTCAGGGTGCGGACGTGCATGTGGCGCTGCCGCATTATCGGCGGATGTTCCACATCGACGTGGGCAAGCTCATCAGCGATGAGTTGCGCGTTTATATGAACCATCTGCACAACAGCCGGATTCACCTGGCGGAGGATCGGATTTTCTATTACCGGGACACGGTATACAGTAATTATTCCGATGACAGCTTCCGTCAGGCGATGGCGTTTCAGCGTGAAGTGATCAACAACATCATTCCGACGGTGAAACCCGATCTGATCCATTGCAACGACTGGATGACCGGTCTGATCCCGGCGGCGGCGCGACGGATGGGGATTCCGTGTCTGTTCACGGTTCACAACATTCACACGCAGAAGGCGACGCTCGACGCGATCGAGGACCGCGGCATCGACGCGGCGCAGTTCTGGCAGAATCTCTACTTTGAATGGCAGCCGTCGAATTATGAAGAGTGCAGATCGACGGATCCGGTTGATCAGCTTGCGAGCGGGATATTTGCGGCGCACTTCATCAACACGGTCAGCCCGACCTTTTTGAAAGAAGTCGTCGATGGCCGTCACAGTTTCGTGCCGGATAACATCCGGCGCGAGATGGCCGGGAAATATCATGCCGGCTGTGCCACGGGAATTTTGAATTCGCCAGATGAAGACAGTTCTCCGGAGATCGATTCCTATCTGGAGGTGAAGTATGACGCCGACACGCACGTAAAGGGAAAACAGGTCAACAAGATCGCCTTTCAGTCGAGAACCGGTTTGAAGGTCGATCAGAATGCGCCGCTTTTCTTCTGGCCGTCGCGGCTGGATCCGGTGCAGAAAGGCTGTTCGCTTCTCGGGGACATCATGTATAAGGTGATTCATGAGTACTGGGACGCGGGTCTTCAGATTGCGATCGTGGCCAACGGCAGTTATCAGAAGGTGTTCCGTGATATCGTGGCGTTCCACGATTTTTATGAGCGCGTGACGGTCTGTGACTTCGACGAAGGACTTTCGCATCTTGCGTTCGCGGCGAGCGACTTCATTCTGATGCCGTCGCTTTTCGAACCTTGCGGTCTGCCGCAGATGACCTGCCAATATTACGGCAGTCTGCCGGTGGTGCACGATACCGGCGGGTTGCACGATACAGTCGATCCGTTGGACGTCGAACACAATGTCGGGAACGGTTTCCGGTTCGAGGATTATGATGACAACGGATTTTTGTGGGCGATCGGCGAGGCGATGCGCTTCTACCGTTTGCCTGCGGAGATCAAGGAGTGTACGATTTCGCGTGTGATGCGGGAGGCGAAGCAGCGTTTCAATCACGACGTCACCGCGCAGGAGTACATCAAAATTTATGAGAACATGCTCGAACGTCCGCTGATTCAGCATTGAGACGCGGGCAAAAGTGGGGAGGAGGGTGCTGCCGATGAACTGCTTTGCCCGATTGAGCAATGAACCGTCGCCGTTGACGGCGGATCCGTGGCTGAAACCGTATCTGCCGCGTCTGGCGGAACGCCGCCGGCGTGCGGATGCGTTGGAGCGGCGTTTGACCGGGGGGAAAATGTCGCTGAGCGATTTTGCCTCCGGACATGAATATTTCGGAGTTCATTACCGGAATGGGGAATGGATTTTCCGGGAGTGGGCGCCCGGCGCAAAGGGAATCACCGTCTGCGGGGAATTCACCCGCTGGCGCCGCCTCGACGATATGCGGATGAATTCCGTGGGAAACGGAGTCTGGGAATTGCGTCTTCCCGGGGAGCGCGTTCGTCACGGGATGTTTTACAAATTATTCATGGAGTTTGCATCCGGCGGCGTGGGCGAACGGATTCCCGCCTATGCGCGTTGCGTGGTGCAGGATCCGAAAAGCGGGGTTTTCTGCGCCCGGGTCTGGGCGCCGGAGGAACCGTATTGTTTCCGCAACCCGATTCCGGAGCGGCCGGCTGCGCCGCTGGTTTACGAAGCGCACGTGGGAATGGCGCAGGAGGAACCGCGGATCGGGACGTTTCGGGAATTTCGGGAGAAAATCCTGCCGCGGATTGCGCAGAGCGGTTATAATACGATCCAGTTGATGGCGATCATGGGCCATCCGTATTATGGTTCCTTCGGATATCACGTGGCGAATTTCTTCGCGGTGGCGGGTCGGTTCGGAACGCCGGATGAATTCAAGGAACTGGTGGATGCCGCGCATGGATTCGGACTTCGGGTGATCGTCGATCTGGTGCATTCGCATGCGGTTAAGAATGAAGTGGAAGGTCTGGGGCGTTACGACGGGACGCGGACGGCCTATTTCCATGCGGGAGCGAGGGGCGAACACCTGGCGTGGGATTCACTCTGCTTTGATTACGGGAAAGTGGAGGTGCTGCATTTCCTGCTTTCGAATTGCCGGTTTTATCTGGATGAATATCATGTGGACGGGTTCCGTTTCGATGGGGTCACGAGCATGATGTATCTGGATCACGGGCTGGGGAAAGCCTTCAGCAGTTACGATGATTATTTCGGCGGCAACGTCGATGAGGATGCGATCGCGTATCTGACGCTTGCGAACCGGGTCATTCACACCGTGCGTCCCGATGCGGTCACGGTGGCGGAGGACGTCAGCGGTATGCCCGGTCTGGCGGCGAAGGAGGCGGTCGGATTCGATTACCGCCTGGCGATGGGGGTGACGGATTACTGGTTCAAGCTGTTCGACCGGCCGGACGAAAGCTGGAAGATGGGCGAATTGTTCCACGAATTGACCAATCGTCGACAGGATGAACGTTCGATCAGTTACGTGGAGTGTCACGATCAGGCGATCGTCGGCGGTCAGACGGCGATTTTCCGTCTGGCGGGAGCGGCGATGTACGATGCGATGCATGTGGGGTCATCCAATCTGACGGTCGATCGCGCGGTGGCGCTGCATAAAATGATCCGTCTGGTGACGGCGGCGACGGCGGGGCATGGGTATTTGAACTTCATGGGCAACGAATTCGGCCATCCGGAATGGATTGATTTTCCGCGAGAGGGGAACAACTGGTCCTTGAGTCATGCGCGCCGTCAATGGTCGCTGGCGGAGAATCCGCAGCTGCGGTTCGGGGCGCTGGGGCGATTCGACCGGGCGATGCTGCAGGTGGTGAAGACGCCGGAATTTTATCGTTGTCGTCCGCAGCCGGTGCGGATCGATGACGAAAATGAAATCTTGATATTCGAACGCGACGATTATTATTTCTGCTTCAATTTCCATCCTTCGAATTCGGTGCTGGATTACGCATTCGAAGTTCGCGGAGGTGCGCATTACGAAACGGTTCTGGACTCCGATGCGGCGGAATTCGATGGATTTGCGCGCCGTGCCGCGGGGCAGACCTATTATCCGATTTCGGGCCGGATACGCGTGTATCTGCCGAGCCGGAGCGCTCTGGTCGTGCGGAGAATCGCGGAGTGAGGCGGTGCTTCTGCAACGGAATCGACCGGCAGGACGAACTGGATCGTCTTTTCGGCGGGAATCGCCGACTTGGATTGATCTGCAATCCGACGACGGTGACGTACGATTATCGATCCGGAGCTGAATTTCTGGCGAAACGCTACCGGGTTGCGGCGCTCTTCGGACCGGAACACGGCGTGAACGGCGATCGGCCGCCCGGCGCGGCGGTGGCCGATGGAGTGAATGCAGTTCTTGGAATTCCGGAATACAGTCTGTACGGCGGAAGCGGGGAATGCGGACCATCGACGGACGAGTTGGCCTGGATCGATATTCTGGTGTTCGATATACAGGATATCGGTTCGCGTTATTACACTTATATTTCCACACTGAGCGACGCGATGAAAGCGTGTGCCGCGGCGGGGAAGAGATTCGTGGTGCTGGATCGCCCGAATCCTCTGGGGGGCGAAATCGTGGAGGGGACGTTGCTCCGGCGTGAATATTCCTCCTTCGTGGGGCGTTATCCATTGCCGGTGCGGCACGGATTGACGGTGGGGGAATATGCCGGGATGGTCAATGACCGTTACGGGATCGGGTGTGAATTGAAAGTTGTGCCGATGACGGGCTGGCGTCGCGGGATGACGGCGTGGGAGGGGGTGTGTTCGTGGTTGAATCCCTCGCCGAACATGCCGTCGGCGGATTGTGCGCTGCTGTACAACGGGACTTGTCTGCTGGAGGGGACGAATATTTCCGAGGGGAGGGGAACGACGCGGCCCTACGAAATGATTGGAGCGCCGTTTCTGCCGCACCGGGAGATTGCTGCAAAGTTCAACCACGAAGGGGTGCATGGCGTGCGGGCGCGGAGTTGTTATTTCACGCCGTGGAGCGGGAAATACGCGGGGGAGCTGTGCCGCGGGATCCAGTTGCAGATCACGGATCGGAAGGCGGTGAACGGCTTTGAAGCGGGGTTGCGTCTGCTGGATAAGATTCGGCAATGCACGGAGGAATTTGAGGTGACGGATGCGGAGCACTTCGATCATCTCTTTGGGGATGATAAATTGCGTTTGAATCGGGAAGGGGTGGATTCGATCTGCGAACGTGCGCGTCGAGAGAGTGCGGAATTTCGGGAACGGAGTGAAAAGTATTGGTTGTACGGGGCTTGATATTTATCCTGGAAGAGTTATATTAATAAATACCGATATGGGGGTGTTCCGGATTCGACCGGCCCGGTTGGGTGTTGATTGCATGCCGAGGATGATCGTTGGCCTCGTAAAACATCGGTCGAAACGATAACTGCGAACGAAGAGTTTGCTTTGGCG
>CALXNS010000063.1 GCA_944389815.1 uncultured Victivallis sp.
GTTCGGGGACGGTGGACGATCCGACGCCGCACGGGAAAATATTCGCCGGGCAGGTCAATCAGGGGGCGATTTCGATTCTGCCGGAGCAGAAAAATTTGAACGGAATTGCTCATGTGATTCAGGCGACGAAAAAGGATATTTCTGCAAGTTTGACCGACGGCGTGGCGGCGACGGGCAGCGAGATCGATTTCAGTGAAAAGGGAGGGAACGCAAATGAGTAAATGCGGGGCGAAAACAGAGGTCTACAGCCGTGTCTGCGGATATTTCCGTCCGGTCTCCAACTGGAACAAAGGGAAAAAGGAAGAATTCAAGGAACGCAGAACGTTTAAGGTGAAGTGAAATTTTTGTCGCAGCATTGACATTTGCTGTGACAACTGCTATAATTAATAGCGTGGCGCGTGTCTCCATCCTACCCTAGTGGATTAGACGCGAGAACAGTCTCACCTGATGCGCCGCAGGCCCGGCGTTACAGCGTTGATAAATACCGCTCCGGCGCTCCGATTCCGCAACGGATAGCTCTGCGTGTGACCGCGTTGAACAAATTATTGCAAAATTTCAAACGGATTAATTTCGTAAACGGAGACGACCTGCCCGCCGTTTTTTCCTCGGGAAACGCCCCTGGACAATAAAATGATAGCCGGATGCGATGCACCGGCTATTTGCTTTTCTGTAATTGTGTAAACAATATTTTTTTATTTTTCCATCTCGGTTTACACTCAACGTCCGTACAATACCTACACGACTGTGTAAACAATTCCACTCCTCCCGACTAAACCACTCCTTACAATATACCGGGTGTGCGGATATTTCCGTCCGGTGGCGAACTGGAACAAGGGCAAACGGGAGGAGTTCAATGACCGCAAAACGTTCAAAATTCCGGCGGCGGCAACGCCGCTGCTGGCGCTGGCGGTGACAGCGCTGGCGCTCTGCGGCTGCGCGAGCACGCATAGCACGGTGACGGAATACGACGCGGCGGGGAACGTGACGAAAATCACCGAGACGAGCGAGAGCGTGATTTCGGCGGTGGTGGACTCGACGCGCAACAAGACAGTGATCGCGTGGTCCGACGGCTGGGCGGCATATATTTCGGTGAGTTCAGGGACGGTGGACGATCCGACGCCGCACGGGAAAATTTTCGCTGGCCAGGTCAATCAGGGGGCGATTTCGATTCTGCCTGAGCAAAAAAATCTGACCGGAATCGCTCAGGTCATTCAGTCGACGAAAACCGATGTCGCCGTGAAGTTGTCCGATAACATTTCGGCGACCGGAAGCGAACCTCAGATCACGGGGAATACAGTTGATGAATAAATGATGTTTCGTTTCCGGAAAACGGGTTACGCAATTCATATAACAAATTGCATAACCCGTTTTTTTATTTTTCCCGGGATGAACCGTGTGTCGCATATTGATAATATGCAACCGCATCCGGCGGACGAATGTCGGTTAAATCCCCCCGATAATGGCGCAACGAGGTTGGAATATAGGGGTGTTTGAGCAATTCCGCTTCGCACAATTCGATGCCGAGCCCCGGTTTTTCCGGGATCATCATTTCGCCGTCGCGGATGGTCAACTCCTCATTGCAGATTTCACTGCGGAACGGCACGTCGGTCATCATCATTTCCAGAACCGTAAAATTCGGTACGCAGGCGGCAAGTTGAAGCGTCGCGGCATTTGCCACCGGTCCCGAGGGATTGTGGGGACAGAATCCGAGATGGCGCGCTTCTGCTTCCGCGCCGAGAAAGCGCATTTCCAGCAACCCTCCCGCGTGCGAAACATCCGGCTGAATGTAATCGACACAATTAAGATCGAACAGCCGTCGGTATTCATACCGGTTGTAGAGCCGTTCGCCCGCGGCGAGCGAAACCCGCACCCGTTCCTTCACATCGCGCAACCCGTTCAGATCGTCCGGCGGCAGCGGTTCTTCAAACCAGCAGATGTCGAACTCCTCAAGTTTCCGCCCGATTTTCACCGCGGTCGGAATGTCGAAACGCCCGTGCCCTTCGATCAGCAGCCGGATATCCGAGCCAACCGCTTCGGATACAAGACGGATGCACTCCATGGCGCGGTCCAGTTCCGATTTGGAAATCTGCAGCCACGCCTTGCCGAAGGGATCCCATTTGCAACCGTTGAACCGGCGCGCGCACACCTCCAGCGCCTTTTCCGCGAACTCCTCCGGCGTCCGGGCCGGAGCGAACCAGCCGTTGACGTAAACCGGAACCGAATCGCGCACTTTGCCGCCGAATAATTGCCATACCGGTACGCCGAGGCTCTTTCCCTTGATGTCCCAGAGCGCCATTTCCACTCCGGCAAGGGCGCTCATCAAGACCGGGCCGCCGCGCCAGTAGGCGTCACGATAACAATCGTGGCGAAATGCTTCGATATTGGCCGGATCTTTGCCGATCAGATAAGATTCGAGGTCGTGAATGGCGGCTACGACAGTCGGTTCGCGGTATTCGAGCGTCGCTTCGCCCCAACCGTGAAGACCGGCGGAATCGGTTTCGATCTTAACAAAGACCCAGTTGGTACGAAAACTGTTGCAGATGAATGTCTTTACTTTTGTAATTCTCATGTTTTCTTCTGTATTGCGTTGTCATTGACCCGATTCGTTTCCTCCGACGAAATTGCCGAATGCCAGCAGCAGCGGCGAATCCCGCAGCGGCAGATGAAGAAAGCGTCGATACGTTGTGCCGGGTTTCGTTTCAATTGCTTCGGGAGGAATTTCATAAATCGAACCATCCAGCAGATCAACCAGAACCGCTTCACCCGGAATTCCAACCATTTCCAGAGAAACACTGCCCATGTAACTTGAACTGAGCAGTTCGGCAGCTTTCCAGTAAACGAACCCGGTTCCTGCCGGTTTCCTGAAGCAGAAATTCAACACATCGCCATCTACGACGGTATCGTCATTGCGCAGCAGTCGGGGAGACCATAAGCCGGAAAAAAAATGAACCGGAGATTCCATCCGGACAATCTCTTCGCGGAAAATCGCCGCAAGCGTCTGCAATGTCCGATAGGCCATTTTCGGCAGGTATTCTCCGGTGGAACGGCCCTCTGCGTCGAATTCCGCCCGAGCACGCCGAAATAACCGTAATCAAGATAACTTGCCGTGTCACCGACTTTGCCGTTGAGTGCCTCGATCATATCCAGACAGGAGAAATACGAGTTGATTTCAACACCTTCGGCGAAGTGGGAAAGCAGCATGCGCGCGAGGAATTTCGCCTGCCGTTCCTGTGTCCATGCTCCTTCGAACAGTGCGCCGGCGCCGCCTTCGCGCGACTGGGCTCCGGTTTCCCCCTGGAGGAAACGCAGTTTCGGATTCTCGTGTTGAAAGATTCCCCGGAGGCGGCGGACGGTGGCGGTCGAATCCAATTCATTCGGATTGTAACAGTGATAGCTTATCGCATCGAATTCGGCCGCAACTCCGGTGGCGAGAAAATCCGCCAGCCAGGAGTAATCATATCGGCAGATCGTTCCTCCGATGACTTCCGTTTCGGGATTTCCCGCCCGGATGGCAGATGCGGTCTCCCGGGCGAAGAGAGCGTATTCGGTGCCGGAAATGCCGTGTTTCCAGCACCAGATGCCGTCGGGTTCATTCCAGATTTCAAACCGGGAGACCCGGTTGCGGTAACGGGCGGTCAGGCTTGTGACATAACGGCGCCAGGCAAATTTCTGGTGTTCCGTGTGGATCGGCGGACAGCCGACCGCCCCGAACACCTCACGGGCGGCATCGTCGTAGAGGCCGTTTCCGTAACAAAGACAGATCCACGGTTCGAGTCCGCGGCGGAGCAGATTTTCGACGATGTCGTCGAGCCAGCGGAAATCCAGTTCGCCTTCGCGCTGTTCGGTGCGGGCCCAGCCGGACTGGATGCGGATGTGTTTGACGCCGAGAGCGGCGACTTTGTCATAGGCTTTGGCGGGATCGAACACCGCCCGGTCAAGTTTTTCGAACCCGAGTCCCCAGCTGGAGTGTTTGACGCTCGAGGAATGGACGGCGGGAACATCACCGATTTTTCGAAGCGAGTTCATGTTGAAATTTTCTCCGGATTTTTGCCGATTGTTTCAGCATTTGCGAATTGTTTATCGGGGATCAGGGAGCATAATACATGCCGCCATTGATGTTGATCGTCTCCCCAGTGACGGAACTGTTGCGAATGACGAAAAGCACGGCGTCGGCGATCTCTTCGCAGGCGGAAGCGCGCCCGATCGGTACTGCGGCGATTTCGGAGGCGTATTTTTCCGGGGAGAGGCGTTTCTTGATGTTTTCGGTGATGACCACGCCGGGGGCCACGGTGTTGGCGGTGATGCCGAATGGCGCCCCGTTGTGAGCGTAGGCCCGGGTGAGGGCATGCATGCCGAGTTTGGAGACGCCGTAGGCGATCATGTGCGGTTCGGCGGGGCGGAAGGCCCGGACGGATGAAATGTTGACGATCCGTCCCCAGCGGCGTTCGCACGCCTGTGCGAAGAAGGCCTGCGACATCAGAAACGCGCCTTTGAGATTGACGTCGATGACCTGACTGAACCATTCGCCTTCGCTCATCTCTCCGGTTCGGCGCCACGGATCGAGCCGGGCGTTGTTGACGAGAATGTCCACGGCACCGTATTTTTCGAGCAGTTGTTTGAAGAGGTTGTTCACGTTGCTTTCACTGGAGACATCGCAGCAGCAGACGTCGGCATTGCCGCCGGTGGAACGGATTTCCGTGGCGACTCTCTCCGCATTCTCCGGGTGGTTGGATGCGTTCACCAGCACGGTACATCCGGCGTCGGCGAGTGTCCGGGCGATGATCCGGCCGAGTCCCTGTGACGAGCCGGTGACCAGTGCGATCCTGCCCTGGAGAGTTTCGAGAACGGATTGGTGCTGAATTTCCATAAGTGATTCATCCTATGGTTGTAATGTTGGAGATGGCCTGTGAAATCGCACGGGCGGCGGATTGAACCGCGGCGGCGAACTCCTTCCGCCGCGATGCGGTGAAATCTCCGGCGGCGATGGACCCGCCGATCGTGGCGAGAAACTTGTGGTTTTCGAAGATCGGAAACGCGACGATGCCCTGTCCGGCGGAACGTTTGTCGAAGACGGCGCCGCCGTTGCAACGAATGGCTTCGAGCGCGGCTCTGTCCGGTGGGATGAGCGGGGCAGGGGTGTCACGGTAGAACTGAAGAATTTTCTGCTGCTCAGCCGCTGGCGCGTATGCCGTGAGCACGATTCCGGTCGCGGTCAGGAGGAGATCGTGAAACGCAAGTTCCTTCAGGTGAATGTCGAGCTTTTCGCAACGGTTGATGTGGAGAAGGATGTAACGGACGCAGCCGCGCCGTTCCGCGAGCAGAATCGACGCCTGCTGCTGTTCGGCGCACTTTCTGAGAATAGGCCGGGCCGCCCGGAGAAGTTTTTCCCGATAGGATACCTGTTGCGCCAGGGCCAGGGCGCGCGGCCCGGCACTGTAACCTTCACCCCGCGACACCTTGATTAAATAACCGGCGTCAGTCAATTCCTTGAGAATGCGTGCACACGTGGCGCTGTTGATCTGCAATTCCGCGCCCAGTTCGCTGATCCGAACCGGACGCGGCGACGCGATGATGACCGTTTCCAGAATCGAGAAGGTCTTGTCGAGAACTTTAATCATTTTTTTATTTATTTCATATTGTGAAATTAAAATATCTTATAATAAAATTATGAATCATTAATGTGAAAAAAGCAAGGATGATTCTCCGGAAAGGAGGAAAAAAACATAAAATTTGTGAAAAAGAACTTGCTTTTTAGTGAGAAGTTCGTCATAATATAAGCGAATGAAACGTTTGGTTAACGAAGAAAAAAATAACCCCGGCGGATGTCGGCTCTCTTTTTTTGGCTTTTGAATGAAACGTTTGGTTAGCGGAAGTTGAGCGGAAAAGAAATGGCGGTTGCAGCGAAAAAAAAGCCGGTGACGTTGAAGGCAGTTGCGGCACAGGCGAAGTGTTCGGTTTCCTCGGTTTCGACGGTGTTGAACAATGCGCGCGGGAACTCGGTGGTGGGAGACGCCATGCGGCAGAGAATTCTGCAGATTGCCGGGGAAATGGGATACCGGCCGAATTTCGCCAGCCGGAGTTTGAAGACGCGGCGGTCGCAGACACTGGGGCTGTACGTGCAGCCGAAACGCTGGCGGAGTATTGGAAATACTTATGAGATGCCGATCTTCAAAGGTGTGGAGCAGGCCGCACGCGAACGTAATTACGATGTGATGGTCTTGAATATGGGCACGCATGTGCTTCCGGCGGTTTGTGAGGAACGGCTGGCGGAAGGGCGGATCGATGGAATTGTCCTGATTCATGCCGACTGGAATGCGGAGTGGGTCAATGAGCTGTCCCGCACCAGCGATTTCGTGGTTGCGGTGGATTGTTGCGGAGGAAATACCAACGTGAGCCGGGTGCTTTTCGATGAACCGGCGGCAATCCGGATGGCGCTGGAATATCTTGTTGGTCTCGGGCATCGCCGAATTGGTTATGCCGGGGGGTGTACGACGGAGAAAATGGAAGTTCTGCCACGAGAGCAGGCATTCATCAACAGTGTGGCAAGTCTGGGACTGGATCCGGATCCGGATCTGGTCTTCAATGAGACGAGATGTTTTCCGCCGATCAGCGCAGAGGAACGTTATTGTCAGGCCGAGGGCGAAGCGGCGATGCGTTATTTTCACTCGCTTGCGGAACCGCCGACGGCGGTGATTGCCAATAATTCGCTGGTTGGATTGCTGATGATGCGCGAAGCGCAACGACTCGGGATCCGGGTGCCGGAGGAGATGAGCCTGATTGGAATCGACGATTTTGAATATCTGCATTATACGGATCCGGAACTTACGGTCATTGATCACCGATTGGAGGAGATGGGACGGTGCGGTGCGGATTTATTGATCGATCTGATTGAACATCGGGCGGAATCTCCGGTGTACCGGATGTTTTCTCCCGAATTGATAAAGGGAACCAGTTGTGTGCAACTTCAATAATAATGTTTTTATTCCAGAACGGAAGACAGGAGACGTGAAAATGAGCAGATGGGGAAAGTGTCATAAATATTTTACATTGATAGAATTGCTGGTGGTGATCGCGATCATCGCGATTCTCGCCTCGATGCTGCTCCCGGCATTGAACCAGGCCCGCGAGCGGGCCAAGGCAATTACCTGTACTTCCAATCTCAAGCAGATCGGAACTTACATTGCGCTTTATACCTCCAATTATGACGACACGCTTTTCCGCGCCAAAACCAACAACGATTATGATGCCTGGTTCCGGCTTCTGGCTGCGGAAATCGCCAATCAGCAATCCTCCTATAAATGGGCGCCGCCGGAAAATTTCCGGAAGCTGCTTGAATGTCCTTCCTATGAGAAATATGGCAAGCTTTCCGGGGATTGGCCGACCGGTTACGCCATCAATGCGACCAATCGGACGCAGCACGCTTCGACTTATTTCCCTGAGGGGCTGGGAATGACTACGATGGGCGTGAAAGTCACCCGGATCAAAAACGCCTCGCGGACAATTCTCATTACCGACGGCGGCCGCGACAGCGCCACCAACCTCTGGCCGGCGTATTATTTCTATAATCCTGACCGGATGAATTTCTGTCACGGTTCAGTGGGGCCGGTTGCCGGAGGGCATCGCAGCGTCGACGGACGGGCGAATATGTTGATGTTTGACAATCATGTATCCGCGCTGAAGCGTGATGACGTCAATGCCACCGTCGTCCCGGATGGGCGTTATTCCG
>CALXNS010000064.1 GCA_944389815.1 uncultured Victivallis sp.
AACCCATTCGAAGATCGGCCGCCCCCCGCGCCGGAAAGAGTACCGGGGAATTTCTCTTCCCCCCGACGGACGCCGGAGAATGCCATGCCTCGACATTGACTGAACTTCCGGACGGAACTTTGCTGGCGGCGTGGTTCGCCGGCAGCAAAGAGGGATGCCGAGACGTGCGGATTTACTGGACGCGACGACGACCGGATGACGATTGCTGGAGTGTTCCGCGCCGGATCCCGCCCGTCGAACATGCACCGCACTGGAATCCGGTACTCTTCACGATGCCGCAGGGCGAGGCCCGGATTTTTTTCAAAATCGGAACGACGATCGCCGAATGGAGAACCTTCCATTGCAGTTTCGACCCGGAAAATGACCGCTGGAGCTCCCCGGTCGAACTCGTCCCCGGCGACTTTTCCGGCGGGCGCGGCCCGGTGAAAAACAAACCCATCCTCCTCTCCGGCGGCGCCATCCTCGCGCCCGGATCGGTTGAACGCAATTCTTGGCGCGCTTTCGTCGACCGCAGCGAAGACGGCGGCCGGAGCTGGCGGCGATCCGGGTTCATTCCGGTTCCGGAGATGGAGGTAAACGACATCCACAGCGGCAACTGCTTCGGCGTCATTCAACCGACACTGTGGGAATCTGCTCCGGGCCGGGTTCACATGCTGCTGCGAAGCAATCACCGTTTTCTCTACCGCAGTGACTCCGACGACGGTGGTCTCTCCTGGAGCACGGCCCGTCCGACGACACTTCCCAACAACAACAGCGGCATCGATCTGGTGCGTCTGCGGAATGGAATTCTGCTGCTCGCCGCCAATCAGAACGGCGAAAACTGGGGACCGCGAAACCGGCTGGTGCTCTTCCGTTCGGAGGACAACGGCGACTCGTGGGAAGAGATCCGCGTGCTCGACGCCGAACCCCTGCCGCCGGAAGGCGCGGGAACCGGAGTCGAATTTTCCTATCCGGCAATCATCGTTCTGCGCAACGGTGACGTGGCACTTTCCTACACCTGGAAACGCCGGAGTATTCGTTTCCATCTTTTTCCGGCGGAATCCTTCATGAAATCGCCGCGCCGCCGGAGCCGGAAACAACCCATTCATCCGAATCCACCGCCTTTCCATTCCGTCCATCCGGCAACGGAAGAGCGTCTCGCCAAATAAACAACAGGAGAAACCGCAAATGAAAACTCTCTGGCGATACGGAGCAAATTTCATTCCCTCCACGGCAATCAATCAGCTCGAAATGTGGCAGGCGGAAACCTTCGATCCCGCCACCATCGACCGGGAACTCGGCTGGGCGGAGAAAATCGGCATGTCGGTCATGCGGGTCTATCTGCACGATCTGCTTCATCTTCTGGACCGTTCCGGATTGTTCCGTCGTATGGATCAATACCTGAAAATTGCCGATTCTCATCAGATCAAAACCATCTTCGTCTTTTTCGACGACTGCTGGAAACCGGAGTTCGCACCGGGCAAACAACCCGACCCCATTCCCTTCACCCACAATTCCGGCTGGATTCAATCCCCGGGCAATGCGGTCGGCAATGACCCCGCACAATGGGGACGGCTGGAAAAATATGTGAAAGACGTGATCTCGCACTTCGCGCAGGATGACCGGATCGCGATGTGGGATCTTTACAATGAACCCGGCAACGGCCGTTCCCCCGAATATGACAATCCGAACGGATTGCGCAGTGCACGTTCATTGCCGCTTCTGCGCGCGGTCTTCAACTGGGCGCGCGACGCGGCGCCGTCACAGCCGTTGACCACCGGATTGTGGTGGTTCGATGATCCCGAATTCGAAGAACTTAATCATCTGATCGCAGAGGCGAGCGATGTCATTTCATTCCATGCCTACCTCCGCCCGGATCTCTTCAAGGCGCGGATCGCTGAAGTGGAGCACCTTGCAGGCTCCAGAGAGATCGTCTGCACCGAATACATGGCCCGCCCCTCCGGCTGTACGTTCCGCGACTGCCTGCCGATATTGCGCGACCACGGCATCTGGGCGATCAACTGGGGACTGGTGAGCGGAAAAACCCAGACCATTTTTCCGTGGAACTGGAGTGAATCCAAGGGCATGCCGGAACGATTCTTCCACGACATCTTCCACGCTGAAGGAAGCTACCTTTATCCGGAGGAGGAAGAGATCTTCCGAAAGGTTGCAGCAGCAGCGCCCGCCGTTACGGATTCGGCTTTCCCTGCGCCGTCCCCTCGCTCATAGCCCCGGAACCGGAGCCCCCCCGGAGCCATCCCGGCACATTCCCGGGACATTCCGTCATTGAACGCCGAGAAAACGCACCGGAAGAAGAATCGTGTGAAACACCAGCTCAAACGGCGCAGCCGCCCCCTCGGTGATATGCCCCACTCCAGTCGACAGCATTCCGAACGGCAACCCCAGCGTCGCTTCACACACGCCCAGCGGCAGATAAAGAATTTTGAACGCCGATATCCCGATTTTCGCCAACCCCTGCGCTCCACCGGCCAACCCGGTCATCACGTAGGGATGCGTCGCCTCCGCCAACCGGATTGCCGCCGGTGCCACCAATGCAATCGTCACCGGATCCATCGCGTGAATCCGCACCGGAGCAAAACAACACATCACGGCAACGCCGATTCCCAGATACCATTTTCGCATCTTCATGACCGCTTCTTATTCCGACCGCAGCACGGTAATCGGATTCTGTTGCGCCGCCTGATAGGCCGGATATGTACCGAATATCACGCCGACCAGACTGGAAATCACCAGCGAAAGCCCGATACTCCACCACGAATACACCGTCGGCATTCCACTGTAATAGGTGATCGTCCGGGCGATGCCGACGCCGACCGCGATCCCGATCACCCCGCCCAGACTGGTCAGGAATACCGTTTCGATCAGAAACTGCAGCAGAATATCCGACTTCTGGGCGCCAAGCGCCCGTCGGGTTCCGATCTCCTTGCGCCGCTCGAATACGCTGGCAAGCATGATGTTCATGATGCCGATGCCGCCGACGATCAGGGAGATTCCGGCGATCGATCCCATCACGATCGTAAAGATATTCTGGGTCTGCTCCTGCTGTTTGAGCAGTTCGAACGGCACCACCATCCCCCAGTCGGCAATCTCACCGTGAGTTTTCTCCAGATAACCGGAAAGACGTTTGGCGGTGTTGTCGATATAAGCCGTATCATTGACCTTCACCAGAAAGAGATCGAACTCCACCCGGATGATTTTCGAACTGCGCCCTTCCCGATAAAAAGCATAATCCTTGTAAAACGCCCGTCCGGTCGTCTGCGGAATCAGAATCATATCATTCTGTCCGCCGATTTCGGGATACTGGCTTTCGTAGGGATTGTTGATGATTCCGATAATGCGGTACACCTTGTCATCCACCCGAAGCATTTCTCCGACCACATTGGTGTCGCCCAGTTCAAACATTTCTCGGCGGACGTTCTTGCCGATGACGCAGACCGGAACGTTGTTCTTGAAGTCCGCGGGCGTGAACCAGCGCCCCTTTTCCAGAAACGCGGGGGATTCATTCAGAAAATTGATGTCGCATCCGATCAGTTTCAGATTCGTGCGTGTCAGGCCCTTGAGGATTTTCTTGCGCACGTCGAAAAGCCCGATCACCTGATCGACGTTGTCCATACGCTCAATGTGACTGCGATCGCGTTGCGTGAGCCCGTAACGTTCGATCATGCTTGCCGAATTTGAACTTTCACTCTTGCCCGTCAACGACGGACGTTTCGAGAATACGATGATCCGATCGATTCCCATCGCCTCAATCTGAGCGAGCGCAGAACGTTTCGCCCCCTCTGAAATCGCCAGCATCGCAATCACGCTTCAGAGGGGGCGAAACGTTCTGCCCCCTCTGAAATCGCCAGCATCGCAATCACGCTTCCGACGCCGAAAATCACCCCGAGCGAGGTCAGAATCGACCGCACCTTGTGCATCAGGAGATTGTGCAGCGCCAATCCCAGCAAATCACGTGTGAGCATCATTTCGGCGTCCCCCGCACTTCCCATTCGAACGGCGTGTCGTCGATCCGCCCGTCCCGCAGTCGAATGATTTTATCATAATGCGGACCGAGAGCCGGATTATGCGTGACCATGACGATCGTCACTCCCTGTTCGCGATTGAGTTCGTGAAAAAGCTCCATGATTTCATTGCTGGTCTTTTCGTCGAGATTTCCGGTCGGTTCGTCGGCGAGAATGAATGCCGGCTGATTGCTCAATGCGCGCGCAATGGCGATACGCTGACACTCTCCACCGGAAAGCTGAGTCGGCCGGTGTCCCAGCCGGTGTCCCAATCCGACCCGTCGGGCGAGTTCCAGAGCCCGTTTCCGCCGGATGCGCCCCGGGATCCGGGCGTAAAGCATCGGCACTTCGATGTTCTGCTCGACGGAAAGATAGGCGAAAAGGTTGAAACTCTGAAAAATGAACCCGATCTTGCGGTTTCGGATCGTCGCCTGCTCCACGTCGCTGAGCTGGCCGACTTCGACGTCTTCGAGAAAATATTCGCCCGCGGTCGGCACATCGAGCATCCCGAGAATGTTCAACAGCGTTGATTTTCCGCTGCCGCTGGTGCCGATGAAGCCGACGAATTCTCCCCGGCTGACCGTCGCATTGATCCCTTTGAGAACCGGAACGCGCAGATCGCCGGTAATATAAGTTTTACGTATGTCGATCAGACGGACAATGTCTCCGCCGTGCGCTTCCGTGGTCATCACGATCCAGCCTTCACCGTTTGATACGGTCGATACAAATAAACCACGTCGCCCTCTTCAAGTCCGTCCTTGATCTGGACGAAATTGTCATTGGATTCGCCGATTACCACGTCGACCTCCTCCGGACCGGTCAGAGTCGAACGATAAACGAAAAACCGGTCTCCGTCCTCAAACACCGCCTCCACCGGGACGAACAATGCCCGCTGAATGATTTTCGTGATGATGTTGAGTTTGACGCTCATGCCGTTGACCAGGCGGGGAGACTGTTCATCGAGCCGGACTTTTGACTTGTAGATCTTCGGTGACGAACCATCCCATACCACCTGGTTGACCGGCAGAGTGTCGATGTGCATGATCTTTCCGGTAAACTTGGTCCCCGGCAATGAATCCGGAAAAATATTCACCACATCGCCGATATTCACCTTGGTGCGCGACTGTTCCGGCAGGTCGAATTCCACAATCAGATTGGACATGTCCGGTATCGTGATCAAAACGCGCCCCTTGCCGACATCCATGCCTTCCTGGAGTTCGAGTTTATCCCAGACGTTGTCCGCGTCGCCGTAGATGACCACGCCGTCAACCGGAGCGACCAGCTGCATTTGCTCCATATATTCCTGATAGCGTTCCAGCTGTTCACGGGTCCGCCGGATGCGGCGTTTGAGGTTTTCGATCGAACGCTTCTGCTGGATTTCCTTGGAACCGGTCGAGATGCGAACCTTGCGCAGATTGAGCTTTGCCTGTTCGAATGCGTTGGTCAGGCGCGTCATTTTGCTCGGATGATCGAAGCGGCGGAAGACCTTGCGGTTGTCTTCGGCCTTCGAGAGCTCCTTTTCCGCCTTGTCGATCGCCGCCTGGGCGGTTTTCAGCTCCTGGCGTTTCTTTTCGGCCGGGTCCTCGTCATTTGTGGTGGAGGGGTCGGAATCACGCACCGTTTCGTAAGAATTGCGGGCGGTCTCAAGCGTTTCCTCGGCATTGGTGATGGCCAAATCGAGCGAATCGCGCTGGCTGATGCGCTCAAACCGACGATATTTCCGGAGCGCGTCCTCGGCTTGAAGGAGAGTTTCCTCGGCCGACTGGAGATCTGCCGCGTTGGAACTGATCTGAATTTTTTCGGATTCGATGGCGAGATCCAGCTCCTTTATGAGATTGTCGAGTTCGATTTCCTGATTCTCAATCTGAATCTTCAACGCATCGGTCTCGAATTTCGCCAGCACATCCCCGGCTTTCACCTTGCTGTTTTCGTCGACCACCCACAAAAGCTTGGTTCCATAATTGGCCTGAAGCGCAAGCTTGTATTTCTTGCTGGCATTCACATAACCGCCAAGCAGCAACCCGATCGGCAGATCGTCACGGCGCACCCGGAATGTCCGGTCCATGTCGCCGTCTCCGGCGGAAAGCTTGCGTGCGGCCTCCTGGGCGCCGGCTTTCCGCGCCGGGCGGACGACGCCGAAATAATATCCCGATCCGCCGCAGACGAGCAGCAGCAGCACGATCAGAATGATTTTCCTGCGTGTCAATTTCATTTTACAACCTCACCCTCCTCCGGTGCGCCTGCGGCGGGCACCGGCGTAGACCCGTCATCGGAATTTTCCGGCATACCGGGAGGAACCGGATTGGGCAGTTCAAACGACTCATGGAGCAGTTCCTGACGGCGACGATATTCCTCGTGTCGGGCGCGCCGACTCTCCGGCGAAGCACTCTTGAGTTCATCGACGAAATCCTCGACGGATGTTTCCCGTATCGGGAAGGAGTCCATGTTCTGCAGAGCGTCACCGATTCCCTCGCTGAGGAACGCATTGTCATCCGGGCTGAAATAAACGTTATCCGGCACCTGTTCCGGGGGAATGATGTGAATCTTCAAAAAGAAGATCAGCTGCGTCACTTCCTTGGAATAATTTTTTCCGGTAAAAAGCTCACCGATCCACGGCAGATCACTCAAAATCGGAACCCGCTGCTGCTGAAGCGTATCACGGCTGTTGTAAAGTCCACCCATCATCACGACCTGACCGCTCTGCATGCGCAGATGGGTTTCGACGCTGCGCACCGCGATCACCGGCACGGAGTAGCTCGATGCGCCGGTGCCGCTTCCGGTGGTGATGGTTTCGTAACGCGTCACATTCGACACCTGGGGATAAACACGCAACGTCACGTTATCATCGTTGATGATCTTCGGCTCGACCTCCAGCTCAACGCCGACGTTTTTGAATTTGGTGGTGATGCTGAGGTTGCTGCTCACGGTGTTGGCCTCCTGAATCGGGATGTCCTCACCGGTGACGATCCTGGAAATCTCATTGCGTGACAGCAGGATGTTCGGACTCGAAAGCACTTTGGCGTCCTGAGCGGTCAGCAGCCACTGAAATGCGATGTTGAGATTGTCTTTTCCCTGAATCACATTCCAGTTTCCGCTGGCGCCCTGAGTCGGCTGGACGGATTGTCCGGGCACCTCGGTCTGAGCGCCGACGCTGCCGCGGTTGTTGGAGAACATCATCGACAAATTCCGCTGCATCCCGTCGGAAAAGAGCACTTCGACCACCTTCGCTTCGATCAGCACCTGCGAAGAGGGCACGTCGGCGGCTTCGAGAATGGCGCGATACTGTTCGATTTCAGCGGACGGGGCGTTGATCATCAAGACGTTCTGTTCGGTGACCACATCGACGTAAACCGTCCCGAAAACGATGCTGTCGAGCGCCTTATACAACTCTTTCGCCGACGTGAACCGCGGCCGGAACACCAAAACCGAGCGTCCCTCTTCTCCGGCAATCACCCGGGAATACGCGGGGGCAACCTTTCGGGGGGGGGGTGGTCAGTATCGGACGTTCAGAATTCTCCTCGAAAAGCGCGGCGAGTTCGTCGACGACATTTCGCACGTTGCGCTTTCCCTGTTCGATATCGGCCTCGGTGCGAACGACCACCGGAACGTCTTTCTCAGCGGCATTCTCCTCTTCCGCGCCCGCCGGCAGGACGGGGAGCAGAAAAGCAGTCAGAAAAAGCTGCCATGAAACAGCCGGACGGATGAAGCGGAGCCGAATAAACATTGTCGAAATCCCTGTTTTCTTAACCTTACTCTCTATACACAAAACAAAACCAAACCAAATACAATCGAACAAACAGGGGGAAACACAAAACGACAAAAGAGAAGCGTTGATTGCCAGGCCGTCCCCCAACTGCCGGAATCCCGCTGAAAATGAATACAGAAAACGTTCTTTTTAATGTCGGTAATATAACGGCAGCCAAATCATTTTCAAGACCATTCCGCGATTTTTTTTTAAATTTCCAGGTGTGACGAAGATTGGAACCGTTCTTGTTCAAAGGAGTTTGCCGGAATGAAAATTCCAACATGAAAATTATTGACCGAAAATTACGGCAGTCTGTCGTTGAAAAACAAAAAATATTATGATATATTTGCCTATATTCTGCGGTATCAATTTCAATCCAGGTTCAAAAGCGGCATGAAGAATAAACTGTATGATTTTTACAAGGCGACGGAGTTGAAGATTGTAAATTTCGCCCACCGCTTCGGGAGTTTGCGACTTCGAACACAAAGTCTGTGGATTCTGCTTTTTCTATTATTCGTCATTTTGTGCAACCTCCAATTCATAGCCAAGGGGGGGGATGCGATTCACAAGTGGTTTATGGTTCGGCTCTATCTGGAGCACGGCACCTTTTTCCCCATTCAACCGGATCACCATCTATTGCGCTGGGGACTCATGTGGCCGGTCATCGGAGTGTGCAAATTGCTTGGCGCCTCCATTTACTGTTATTATTTATATCCCCTCTTCTGCTACTGTGCCGGCGGACTGTTGTTTTTCTGGCTTGGACGGCAGATTCTCAGCCGCGAAACGGCTCCGTTTGCGGTATTGCTTTACGCGTTTTATCCCGTCATCATTCACGAAGGGACACAATTTCTGCCGCTGGTGCCGGCCACAATGTGGATTTTGATGACTCTTCTCTTCACTTTACGCTTTCTCGACGGCAAACAGAAGAATCCCTTATGGATGGTGGCGGCGGGAGCGGCACTGGTTTTCGCGTACGGCTGCAAGGAGACATCTTTTTTCTGGGCTCCGGGAATTTTTCTTTTTCTGGCATTTTCCCCTGCTGAAAAAGAGTGTTTGCACTGGAAAAAATTTCATGTCACCTGGGGAATGCTTCTCTTTTTTCTCACGTGCATCGGCGGAATGGGAATTGAAACTTTGATAATCAACCAGATTTACGACTGTACTCTGGGGCGTTATGAACTCCTGCTCGGATCCCATCTGCTGGGGGATACCCAACAGGGAAATTACGCCACAATCTGGAGTTATCCCTTCAGTTTTCTCAGACAATTCTCATGGCATGGCAAATATTATCAATTCCTGCCTCAGAACATTTCCATACTCATGGGATTGACCGGAGCTTTTTTTATTCTTAAATATCACCATGAAATCAGAAGGCGTTTTCTTGCCGTCGCCTTTCTCGGAGCGTACCTGTGTCACTGTTATGTCATTTTCAAGATTAATCCCATCAGTTATCCGGAACTGGTCATCCATCGTTATCTGATCGCCGTGCTCTGTGTCGGTTTCCTTCTGTTCTGCGCTTCGCTTCCCGACTTGAAAAAATGGTGTTGCGCAGGGCGTGCATGGCGCCGGATTCTCGTCGTTTCACTCGGCGGAATCTGGCTGATTACGGTGGCCATTTACAACATCAACGCCCGGCTGCAGGACGGCAATCTCTTTCAATTGGAGCAAATGCGCAGAACGATTCCGGCGGCCCTCAAAAACGGAGACGCCGTAGGAGTTGTTACAGAGCGTAAAAAAATCGCCCCCGACATAGATAATCGCGTCCTGCCCGATAAATGGGGGCTGCTCCATCTGCGCTGCTGGGGAGACACTCAAATGTTCTTTGAACTCCAGAAAAAACGCTGCACCTACACCCCATACGGCAAAAAGCAGGTCATCGTCTGGCTGAGTGCTCCCCGTGAAGGGAAACGCCGATTCGTTTTGGATGAATACTCCATCATCCGGGACCGGGATCTCCCTTCGCCTGACTTTGCGAACGGCTCTAAGTAAAAAATCTCATTTGCGGCAATTCGGAACTGACTGGTCTGGAGTATCATACCTCCGCCCCGAACCGGTCGTTTTATTCCTGCCCGGATCAATAACGCATTGAGAATTCATCTGTATTCAAATCTGGTGTTCCCGCTCCTTTCATCAATTCCACGTCCGGCCTGCGCCTGCAGATGTCGTCCTCTCCGCATCAACCGCGAATTTCCGGGAATAATAGAACAAAATCTTCCGCATTTTCAATGAAAACAACCTCAAAAATCAGAAACATTGCAAAAAAGCAATCTTTTTTTCAAAAGGGACTGGACAACTGCGCCGAATCGATTATCTTAAATATAAAGGACACCGATTGCAACCCGAATTGAATGAAGATGAACATCGACAGCAGCAAACTTGATCCGGTCACCCGGAAATTTCTCGAAAGCCATGAAAATGAATGCGCGGCGGTCGTCACCACGCCGGCGCAGCGCTGTTATTATCTGCTGCTGTGCATCGGGTTGCTGTTTTTATTGAAATACCGCTGGGATTATTTTGTTTTTCTCACTGCGGCATATTTCATGTTCTGGTACGGTGCGGCGGCGCTCTTCCGGGGGGGGGCGGCGGTGCTGTCGTTCTTCGGCTGCGGCGAGACGCGCATCTCCTCGCAGGAAACCGCCGGCAATGACGCTGAACTTCCGATCTACACCATTCTTCTGCCGCTCTATCACGAAGCGAATATCGCACCGAAGATCGTCCGCAACATCGGCAGACTCGATTATCCGCCGGAGAAACTCGATGTCAAGCTCCTGCTCGAAAGCGACGACGCGGAGACGCGCCAGGCTCTGGAACACGCCGGCCTGCCGTCCTTTTGCGACGTGATCGTCATTCCGGATGCGCCGCCCAAAACCAAGCCGCGCGCCTGCAATTTCGGACTCGAACGCGCCCGCGGCGAATTCTGCGTGATCTACGACGCCGAAGACGCTCCCGAACCGGATCAGCTCCGCAAAGCGGTCGCAGTCTTCCGCCGCGACCCGGAACGAAAAATTCTCTGCGCCCAGGCAAAACTCAATTATTACAACGCGCGCCAGAACCTCCTGACACGCCTCTTCACCGTGGAATATTCCACCTACTTCGATTTGACGCTGAGCGGTTATCAGCTTTTCCGGCTGCCGCTGCCGCTCGGGGGCACCAGCAACCATTTCCGCACCGAACTTCTCCGTCAGATCGGTCCCTGGGATCCCTTCAACGTCACCGAAGACTGCGACCTCGGATTGCGGATTTATGAAAAGGGGTATCGCACGACGCTCTTTAATTCCACCACCTTCGAGGAGGCGAACTGCGAACTGTGGAACTGGATGCGGCAACGTTCGCGCTGGGTCAAAGGTTTCATTCAGACCCACCTGGTTCATTACCGCAATCCCTTCCGGACGGTTGAAAAACTCGGCTGGTACGGCACGCTCGGCGGTTTTCTCGCCGTCGGCGGCAGCGCGCTGATGATGTTGACCAACATTGTGTTCTGGGGGTTGATCCTGCTTTACTTCGGATTGCTCATTCACGGCTTCTCCCACGGAGTCGGCTTCTGGGAACAGATTCACGGACCGCACCTCGACGGAGGAATCTATCAGGGGATTGCCGTCGGACCGTTTCATCTGCGTGCATGGCCGTTGATTTTCACCGGCCCGGGGGAAGATCCGTTTCTCTCCGTCTTTTCGGAGCTGTTTTTCGCGGGATCGATGATTCTCTTTCTGGCGAACTTTCTTTTTATCGGCATCGGCATTGCGGCGTGCATCAAGCGACGCATGTTCGATCTGATTCCGGCGGCGCTGCTGATGCCGTTTTACTGGCTGCTGATTTCACTGGCGGCCTGGAAAGGCTTCTGCCAGATCTTCACCAGACCATTCTACTGGGAAAAAACCAAACACGGTTTGACCAACAATACCGACACCGACGTCGAGCATGCAACAGGGGGGACCATAACATGCGACAAACAAACCATTTCACTTTAATCGAGCTTCTGGTGGTAATCGCGATCATCGCGATTCTTGCGGGCATGCTGCTTCCCGCGCTCAACCGCGCGAGGGAAAAGGCACAGGACACAACCTGCCTCAACCAGCTCAAACAACACGGTCTGGCGCTCGACATGTACCGCAACGATTATCGCGACCGGATGCCGCCGTGGCTTTCGACCCTCTATCCGAACTACACAACCTCCGCACAACTCTACCATTGTCCGAAGGATCAGAATCCGCCGGACACCGCTCCGGAGGACTGGAAATCGCGCGGCTTGAACGACGACTCCTACGCGGCCAGTTACGACCGGCAGGGCAACGTCGGAATCCGCGGAAACAATCCGAATACGGATGTGACGGCCAATCCCACTACGGCGGTCAACAAGATCAGTTATTTCTATGAATTCGCGGAGGCGCAATGCCAGTTCGGCACCGCGGAGGAACAGGCGACCATGAGCTGGAACGAGAAAAAAGCCAAAGATATGCGCGGCGGCACCTGTGACGTGGAAGGGCCGTTCAAGGATGTGCCGTACCGCAGTATCATGACGCTTTTTCCGACCGTACGCTGTTCGTGGCACATCAGCGCCGGAACAGACAAACCCGTGCAGAACGTCTCTTATGCGGGCAACATTTTCTACAGCATGAGCATGTGGGAACGCGGTGCCTGGAAATAAGTTCACAGAAAAAAATCCGCACCTGACCTACCATCTCCGGCAACTGGTCGGGACGGCTTCGCGCATCGGGGTCATCCATCAAAGCTGGGAACGCGACATGGATGCCATTCCCCATCAGCACGATTTCGTGGAAATCGTGCTGATCTGCAGCGGCTGCGGCGTCAACCGGATCAACCGGATCGGTTATCCGGCCATGACCGGTGACGTTTACGTAATCCGGCCGGGTGAAGAGCATACGTTTCACACCGCCACGCATTTGAACCTTTTCAACATCATCTTCCGTCCGGCAGGGCTCTTCAGCCGCATGGAACGGACGGAATGGGAGAAATCCCCCGAATACCGCACGCTGTTCGTCAACCCCGTTCAATACGGTCCGCTGCGGTTTACGCCGGAGCATTTCGAACCGCTTGAACGTCTGACCGAAAGACTGGAAGCGGAACTGGCGTCGCCCGGTCCGGTTTCCACCCAGACGGCGAAAGCACTGTTGATTCTGATCCTCCGGGAAATCTGTTCGATGCAGCGGCATGCCTCCACCCGCCGCGCCGCCGACAACGACGCCCATGCGGGAAACACGGCCGATCGTCATCTCGCACGAATTCTTGATTTCGTGAACCGCAACTTCACCCGGCCGCTTCCAGCAGAGGAAATCGCACATGAAGCCGGCATTTCCCCGGATTATCTCAGCGATTTCTTCCGCGCCAGAACCGGCACTCCGCTGGTGAAATACATCAACTCCCTGCGCATCGCCCATGCGGGTCATCTGCTGCGGAATCGTTCCGAGTGCAACGTTACGGAAATTGCCGCGCTCTGCGGGTTCGCCGACTCCGGATATTTCACCCGGCTCTTCCGGAAAAATACCGGACTTACACCGACCGATTTTCGGCGTTCCATTCAAATTGAAACCGAAAAAATCTGGAAAAAATCCCAAAAAAAACCGTAATCATTACAGTTTTCCGCCCTGTCTCCTCCTATATTGAAAGAAGTAAAGCAACCTCCAATCAGAGGAAATTCAAAATGGCGGAAACGACAACCCATCTCGCGCATTACCATGACCGGGTGCTCGGCTGCTGGACGGGCAAAACCATCGGCGGCACCCTCGGAGCGCCCTTCGAAGGGCACGTCGGAGAACTTGCACTTGATTTTTACGCGAAGATTCCTGACGGCGAACCCGCACCGAACGACGACCTCGATCTACAGCTCATCTGGCTGGAAGCGGCCGAAACGCACGGCATCGATCGAATCACGCCGCGACTGCTCGCGGAATACTGGCTCGATTACGTGCTCGCCGGGTGGAATGAATACGGCGTATGCACCGCAAATCTCCGCAACGGAATTTATCCGCCGCTCTCCGGATTCTGCGGCAACCGGAGATGGGGGTTCAGCAACGGCGCCTGGATTCGTTCTGAAATCTGGAGCTGCCTGTTTCCCGGGGATGTGCAGAATGCGACGCGCTGCGCATGGATGGACAGTTGTCTCGACCATTACGGGGAAGGAATTTACGCGGAGATCTTCACTGCCGCTCTTGAATCGGCGGCGTTCGTCGTCAACGATCCCCGCAAACTTGTGGAAATCGCACTGGCGATGATCCCCCGTGAAAGTCTGCTTGCGCAAAGCGTCCGCCGCGCCTGCGACGTTTTCGCCGCGGGCGGAACCCCGTCGGAAGCCCGTTCAGCCGTCCTCGAACGGAACACTGAACTTGGGGATTTCCAGTCGCCTGCCAATGTCGCCTTCGTCGTCATCGGTCTGCTCTGGGGCGCCGGAGAGTTCGGGAAAACCATCTGCACTGCGGCCAACTGCGGCGACGACACCGACTGCACTGCCGCGACGGCCGGCGCGATCATGGGCATTCTGCTGGGACGTTCCGGCATTCCGGAAAAATGGACGCGCCCGATCGGAGACAAAATCCGGACGGCAACCATCAACCCCATGCACAACAACATCGCCATTCCCGCAACCCTCGACGAACTTGCATGCCGGGTGGAAAAACTTGCCCGCCGCCCCGACGGAACTCTGCTCAAGGTGCCGGACGCTCCGGTCAACATTCCGCCGTCGGATTTCATGCGTTTCGAATTGCCGTGGGGCGAACTTCTGGTTCGTTATCGGAGCGGCGCCGAGGCGCTCCCCGGCGAATCGCTGACGTTTGAACTTACCACCGCTTCGCTGGCGATCAGCACAATGGATTTGTGTTCGTTCCGGTGGCTGCTGCCGGCGGGCTGGCGCATTTCGCCCGGAGCATTCGGCATGATGCGCCGCTGTGGAAGCCGGGTCGAATTCACCGTGGAAGCGGGGGAATTCTCCGCCGAAACGGAGTTGCTGCAACTGGAAGTGACGCTTGCCGGGCGGAAGGTGCCGGAAGTCATTCATCTGCCGATTCTGCTGCGCGGCAGTTTTGATTACAATACGCAGGTTCCGAACCTCCTCGAAGAACGACGCCAACTTGTCAAGCAATGGAGAACGGCATGAAAAAAATATCCGCCACACCATTGCTATTGCTCCTTTTTCTGAGCACATCCGCCTTTGCCGCGACGGAAAAATACACCGCCGCCGAAGCGGCGCGCGGAGAAATCACGGCGGAGATCCTCGTTCCGCTGCTGCCGGAGACCCCCCGCGGCCTCGGCGCTCCGGCAGGCGATCGCCATTACTGGTTCGACACGCTGGGCAAATATTTCCGGAATCCCGAACCGATCTATGAACGCGCCAGACAGACGGCGGCCGACTTCACACCGGATTTTTCCGACGAATGCTGGCTGGATCGCAGGAATTTCGCCCGTTACGGCGGCGAAATCAGCCGAAGCGCCGAACTGCTCCAGCGCCTGACCGCGGCGGAATGCCTCGAAAACAAAGGCAATTTCCTGCCGGAGATCGCCCGGCGGATCGATCAGTTGTGCTCCCTGAAAACCTGGGTGACGTTTCATCATGACCGCGATGGTTACGCCTTTTCCGGCAAGGGGCGTTTCTGCGACCTGCTCGCCTCCGATCTGGGGCGCACGCTGGCTGAAATCGATTTTCTGTTCGGCGACGGCCTGCCGGAATCCACCAGAAAAAACATCCGCAGTGCCGTCAACGCCTGGCTCTTCGAACCGTATCTCGGCTCCATGCGCGCAGGCAAACCTCTCAGCGGCATGTGGTGGATCGAAAGCGGCAACAACTGGAACGCGGTCTGCAACTACAACGTCGCCGCCGCCGCCGCGATCCTGATCGAATCCAGAGAACAGCGCGCGGAGCTTCTCGCATTTGCGCTCGAAAGTGTTCAGCGTTACCTGAACGCCTTCAGCGACGACGGTTATTGTTCGGAGGGGGTCTCCTACTGGAACTACGGCTTTTCGCATTATCTGTCGCTGGCGGAGCTTTTTTATTGCCAGACCGGCGGCACGGTCAATCTTTTCAGCGGGACAGCGAAACTCGACGCGATTTCCCGGTTCGGACTGCGCTGCGATATGAGTGAGAAACTTTATCCGGCCTTTGCGGATTCTCCAACCACGATCTATTTGAAATATCCGCTGACCGTGCTTCTGGAACGCCGCGCCGGGCTGACCGCTTACGCCCGGTATTCCCGTCATCCGGCCGGCACGATCCCGACCTGGAACGCAGGAGAACTTCTGCTGGTCAAAACGGCTCTGGACATGCCGAAAACCGCCTCAAGCGACGGAGAAGCCTCGTCCAAAGAAAGCGCAGGGCAGCACCTTTTCCCCGATGCCGGAGTGGTCATCTCCCGCCCCGCCGCACCAAACGGCCTGTTTCTCGCATTCAAAGCCGGAACCAACGCCGAATTCCACAACCACAACGACATCGGAAGTTTCGTCGCCGGCATCGACAATACTCCGATTCTGACCGATCCGGGTTATCCGGAATACACCGCGGACTCCTTCACGCTCCGGCGCTACGAATCCGATGCGAACAACTCCTTCGGTCATCCGGTTCCGGTAGTGAATGGATATTTGCAGGGCTCCTGCGGCGAATTCGGGCCACCGGATGCGCCGCTCTATTACGGGACGATTCTCGAACACGAATTCACCGGAGATTCCACCCGGGCGCTGATCGATCTCAAACCGGCTTATCCGACCGAATGCGGCATAAAGACTCTCACGCGGGAATTCCTCCACGTCAGGCAAAATCAGGAACGTGTCGTCACGACCGACTGTTTCGAATTGGAAACGCCGGGGCGTTTCGGCGGCGCGCTGACCACCTACGCCGGGATCCGTGAACTCGGAGAAGGGGAATACGAATTCGCCACCGGCGGAAACACGGTTCTTCATGCTTCCATCCGGGCCGAAGGCGGCAAACTGCGTTTCAATCGACAATCACTGAAATCGCGTTTCATCCAGCACGACCAGCCGCCGGTCCGGCTGGGATTCGAATTTGCAGAACCAATCCAATCCGGCAGAATCATTGTGGAAATTCAACCGAAAGGAAACTGAATATGACGCACGCAGAAACAATCACCCGGCCCGTTTTCCGTTCCATTTCCGCTTCCGCAATCAAACCATTGCACTTCACGCTGATCGAACTCCTGATCGTAATTACGATCATCGCCATTCTTGCTTCAATGCTGCTTCCGGCGCTCAATCAGGCCAGGGAACGGGCACACGCCGCCGGCTGCATGAACAATCTGCGCCAGCTCGGAATGGCGGTCAACGCCTATCGTTCCGACAACGATGATTTCTTCTCCAACGCATGGGGCGGTTTCGAAAAACGCAATTATGAGAATGCGCCCCGTCATCTCTCCGGTTATCTCGGCGGTCCGACCAGGGCGCAGATTGACGGCAGTGCCGAATTTCAGAACGACGATCTGATTCCGCAGCCCTTCTTCTGTCCCTCCGTCAAACCGGATCCGGCCTATTACCGATCGAACTACACCTACGCATTCGCATACAGTTATTACTCTGTGAGCAATGCGATGCGCCTCTCGCAGACGAAGTTCAACGACACGCACAATCAGCCGCAGCCGCGCAGCCGGGCGATCATCGCGGCGGACTCCCATTGGGCGATTGCCGACGGGGCATATCACGGCAACGGACTGCGTCCGGCCGCGCAAACCTGGGCGGGCGCGATCTCCGTGCGTCACGGCAACCGCGGTAATCTGCTGCTGGTCGACGGATCGGTCCCGGGGGTGAATGCCGCCGAGTTGCGGGAATATTATATTCTCAACCGCCACAACGACGCTTCGCCGTTCCCGATTGCCCATCAGGTCAGCGAGTGCTATGACGCAAACGGCGCGTTGATGGCGCTTTAAACGTCCTCACCCGGGTCTGAGTTCTTCAGGCAGATTCGATTTGTTCGGCACAATTGGAATCTCTTGGCAGATCGCCGTCGCACCGGATTTTTCCGGTGCGTTTTTTTTCGTGATGCCGATCAGAAAAAAATTCCTTTTTTCCTCCGCCGCTCTTGACTTTCCATAGCAAATGCGTCATAATATAAAGCGACGATATACAATTAACGTAATATTTATACATCTGCAAAAAAAATGTCGAACATCAATATCAACACCATCGCCAAGCACGCCCGAGTGTCGACGACGACGGTGTCCAACTACATCAACGGGACGGAGAAAATACCGATCAGTCCGGAAACGCGCCGCCGGATCAGCAGCGTGATGCGGGAACTTGATTACCGTCCGCATCCGGGCGGCAGTCTGATTCGCCGGAGCCGTCAGGAGCGGAAGCGCATCGGATTCATTTTCGGGGAGAACTGCATGTTGCCGGTGCCGGAAATCTTTCATGTTCAACTGATTCAGGATCTGATCCGGGAATTGAGTTACGCATTTCTGCGGCACGGGTTCGATCTTGAAGTGCTCAATGTCGCCGACGAAAATTCGCGCAGCGACTGGAACAACGCGTTTCTCGATATCGATTTCGTGCTCAATTACGGACAGTTCAACAATCTGATGTACGACACGCTCTCGCGGCGCAACATCCCGGTGGTGGAAATTTTTTCGCTTGACCGCTTCCGGATTGTCGGTGACGCGGATCCGGCCCCGGCGGCGGAACTTCATACTATTTTCTGGCGGAATGATCGCCAGATCGCCGGAATCTTCGATCGTTTCTATCAGGAGGGCGCCCGGAATTTCCTCTATATTTCGTCCTGGAACGTGAAATCGAACCGCCCGGATTTCTACGGTTATGACGCAGAATGCAAAATGGCCGGTTTTCTAGCGGCGCTTCAGGCGCACTCCGACGCCCGCGGCTCCGTATTGACCCCGCCCCGCCCGGAAAATTCCGATATGGGGTACGAATTCAAACTCGCCCGCGACCTTCTCTCCGAACGCATCGAAGAGCTCATGAATGTCGATGCCATCATCGCTCACAACGACATCGTCGCCTATGGCGCGGCCTCCGTGCTGCAGGAGCATCCGGAACTCAAAAAACGCGCCATCAAGCTTTCCGGCGAAGGTGATTTTTCGTTTCTCCGCCACTGGTACCCGGCAATCACAACCTCGAGCGTTGATTTACAGCAACTTTCCGCAAAACTGATTGAATTGGTCGAAAATATCATCAATAAAAAATGTTTCAAAGCACAGAAAATTGAAATTCCAATCGTCATTCGTTAACAGGAAGGAGAGGGAAATGAAGCGTTTATTCACACTGATCGAATTGCTCGTCGTTATTGCGATCATCGCGATTCTCGCGTCAATGCTGCTTCCGGCGCTCAATCAGGCCCGGGAACGGGCCAAAGGGGTCGCCTGCAAATCGAACCTCAAGCAGATCGGCACCCAAATTCAGATGTATGCCGACGACTTCAAGGATAACCTTCCGGAAACCGGATCGTCGACCTACTCCTGGGAGCAGCGGCTGCTCGATTTGAATTACATTCCCTACAGCGGTCAGGGAGTCAAGCTGGTTCTCTGTCCCGGCGACGTCATTAAACGCACCTCGACCGAACACGCCCCGAAGAGTTACCGCTGCAACGGCTATCTCTGGACCAATGCGGACGCAAGCTGCGTCAACGGCGCCGTCACCCGGGTGCGCAATCAGCCCAGCCAGCTTGTCTCGCTGGTCTGCCAGCCGCATGAGGTGATGACCTGTTACAGCGGCAGCGCGGCATTTCAATACGGCTTTGCAATTCCGACGTCAAGCAGTGTCGAACAATGGACGCACGGGGATTTCGGCACGTTCCTTTTCCTTGGCGGCAACGTAGGCAATATCATGTTTCGGACGACGAGCGACACCACGCTCTTCAATCGCCACTGGCGCGCCAACAAGGCGGAAAACGAATAAGATCCCCTTCAGAAAATGGTTCGCATCATGATGAAAACGCTTTTTTACGCCGTTCTTTCCGTTGCGGTTGTAACCGCCGGAGCCGCCATGGTTCCGGACGGTTTTTATTATGAAAAAAACGATCACCTGCAAACGCGGAGTGAATCGCTGTTCTTCACGTATAAATTCTCTCCGGGAGACGAAGACGCCCTCCGGCGCGGGGTCAAATTCGAATTGAGCAATCTCGACAACGAAATTGTCCGTTCCGGCGAAAGCCGGGAATTCGAACTCCGGGACGGTCTGGCGATCTACCGGCTGCTGCCGCCGGCGGAGATGGCGGAATTGCCGAGCGCATGGTACAATCTGGCGATCGCGCCTGCGGGAGACGAAACGAACAATATGTTCGATCTCAAATTTCAACTCGATTCCACGCCGTACCGCTCCCGTGTCGTCTATCTGCTCGACAACGCGACTCCGGAAGGGTACGCCCGCTGGCTCAACCGGGAATTCCCCGGCGAAATCGAACCTCTCCGCGATTTTCCGGAAGACGGTTCCGCGCCGGCGGCGGTCATCATTTCCAGTTATCGTGAAGTGGACGCGCCGACGGTCGAGAAACTCCGGAACTATGTGGAAAACGGAGGAACGCTGCTCTTTTTCGGAGTGAATCATCCATCGCTTGATTCACTCAACCCTCTTGCGCAGAACCGTGACGATCTCTACAGTTACACTCCGTCAATGGCGGTGCAGAATGCCGAACTTCCGGAACTTGCCGATTTCGCCGTCTACCCGGTCAACGCCACCGCAGCTCCGGAAGCGGAAATTCTGGCGACCGCCGATGACGGAAAAATTCTCGCCGCCGTCAAACCGGTCGGTTCCGGCAGAAGTTACGCCTTCGCCGGCGCACTCAAGCCCAATGCCGGATATCGCGCCATGCTCGCGAAAGCACTGCAATTGAAATCACACCCCCTTCCCTCGACCGCGCCGGTCGCGGGAGCCGACGGTTTCACCGAAGGCATTTCCCGCAACAACATCGGCCGGTTCGGATTCCTCAACACCGACCGGACCAACGATCTCTCGATCCGTCCGGAAAACATCTTCCGGCTCTGGGATCTGGAACAGGATACCTTCGCAATCAGCTTCACCGACTCCGACGAACCCGGCGAAATCGCCTGCGTCGAGGCGAATTATCTGCAGAAAACTCTTCGCGGCAAAGGCGGACGCTTCGGTGAGGAGACCATCTTCTCCTACGGGCTCGGCACACCCGGAATCTTGTTTGAAAACCCGATGGCGGAATCCTTCCGGTTCGAATCGCCGATGATCGGCCATATCGCGTATCCGACGGAAAACGGAATCGTCGTCAACGACCTTGCAAGAGAACGTCCCGATCTGACGAAACTTTCACAGAACTGGTTCCTCGTCTGGAACTCCACTTCGAAATATGACGCCTGGCCGCTGCTGGTGACGCTCAACCGCAAAGTTCATTCCGTTGAAAATTCCGCGCCCGGGAAACTCAAACTCGCCTTCGCCGAACCGGGTCTTGCGATTTCAGTCATGCCGCTTGCCGGAGCACGCCATTTCACGCCGGACGAAGTTGCCGCCTGGAATCCAACGCTGCCGGAAACCATCGCCGTCGCCGCCGAACACTGGGCCCGCGCCCTTTCGGCCCGCACGACCGGTTGCATGGAAAGCTATCGCATCAATCCTGACAAAACAGTTACGATCCGCAATCAATTCACGCTCCGGGAGCTCCCAAACGAATGGAACATCTCCGCCGAACCGCGCGCCTATCTGCCGCCATTGCTGCCGATTTACGCGAAAACCGGATTTGCCCGGTTGCCCGACAATCTGGAAGATCTTTCTTTCGCCACGCTGCATGGTCCGCTCGCCTGGGTGCCCGGCGACACGGTCGAGTACACACTCTCCATCCCCGATCCGGAATACACCATGCCGGTCACGCCGACTGATCCACGCCTCGATTGTCCGGCGAACAAAACGCTCTTCAACCGGATCATCGATCATCTTGACGAAGCCGGTCTCACCTACATTCCGGCGCGCTTCGCGATCGTTGAACCGCAGCCGGGACGAATTTATCCGGAACGGGATCTTGCCGACGTGGTCAAATGGCCCTTCAGCACTGATGCGCCGAGCTGGAAATACATCGACATTCATCTGAGCTGGGGCGGCGTCACCGGAAATTTGATGTTCAAACCCTATCTTGACGCCGTTCCCGGTTACGATGAAGTCAAAGCCCGGCTGGAAACGAAGATCCGCCGCAACATCAAACGCGACATCGAATATTTCCAATATAAAACCTTCCTGCTCTATCGCAATGAACCCTTCAGCAACCAGCCTTATCTGATGGCGTTCATCTCGCCGGTACGGTTCAATGACGGCTATCGCACGTTCCACGACATGAACGAGACCACCGGTATCATCATGCAGACGCTTGCGCTTTATGACAACATCTATCATGATCGCGATTTCCTCGAATCCAACCGGGAATATTTCGACCTTTTCATGAGTTACACAAAACTCTTCAACGACTGGGCCTGGATGAGTTCGATCGCAGTGGAGTGGGGCATGGGCAACAATATCGACATGCTCAATGCCGAACTGCCGGCCTGGACCGGACGTTACCGGATCGATCGCACTCTCGGACGCGATGCGGAGGCGGATTTCGCACTCTACATGGCGGCGAAGGCGGGAGCTTCGGCCGGGGCGCGGCTCTTTTTCGGCGACTTCTACAATTCGCTGAACTTCCCGATCCCGCCGCAGCTCGCTCCGCAGATCCATGAGATGAAGGACAGCGGTCAGACGAGCATGACGCGCAACAATTATCTGCCGTTCCAGCTTGCTCAGGGATACGGCGAAGGCTGGCCGTCGCTGTGGCCGTCGGCGATGAACAAGGGGTTGGTCATGCACGCCTACGACGGCAAGGATTTCTACAGCACCAGCAAGGGGGTTCCCATCGAACTGGTCAACTTCTACCGCAGCAGTCCTGAGATGTGTGAAGTGCTCGGCGTTTACGAAAACGCGTTCCGGCAGTTCGCCTTCGACAATGATCTGCCCTACCTTTATTCGCGCATCGCCGGCGACGTCTGCCTCAATCCGGTCGATCGCGGGGAGCTGGAAAAACGCCTCAACCGCACATGGCGTTTTGGCGGCATGACCGCGAAGAGCCTCGGCATGGGCGTCGCCGACTGGGAAACCACCGCAATGAGCATTCTTCTGGAAGAATTGCGCAGGAGCGCCGATCAGGATGAACTTCGTTTCACCGTCCCGGTCGAACCGGAAAAATGGGAGGCGGTCTGGCCGAAATCCGGTCCGGCGCCGGAATGCAAACCGGTCGACACGCCGGAGGGACGCGCCATGCATTTCCGTTTCCAGGCGCCCACGCCGGAGAACGTGCCGGTCGCCTTCGCCCGGTTCGACAAAAAATCCGTCGCCGACAAAAAATGCGCCGCGCTCTCTTTCCGGATTAAATCCCCCACCCCGGGGGGCACGCTCGACATCGCGCTTCCGGAGACCGACTGGACGAAGAATCCGGTCGTTTCGCTGCCGATCGATGAATCGATGCGCGACGGGAAAGTCGTCCGGCTCGAATTCGAACGCGATTTCAAACTTGGCTCTTTCGGCATGAAACCGGAGAATCTCCGCGGCGAACTCTTCTTCTACAATGGAATTGTCCCGGGGAAGACGCGCGGCGAATTAAATTTCGAATTGACCGATATCCGCTTCGAACCTTGATTTGATTTTTCATTGAACCGGGATATATTCTGTTTTCTGTAATGTAAAATCTGTGATGTCATACCCTCTTCAACAGGGAAGAAAGGATACCTTCTGAAAATGGAAATCATGATCCCGGCCCGGAATATTCCGGTTTTGACCGAAGCGGACGTCTGTGTCATCGGCGGCGGAACCACCGGCGTTTTCGCCGCGCTCCGCGCCGCCCGGCGCGGAGCGAAAACGGTTCTGATCGAACGCGGCAACCGCCCCGGCGGAACCGCCACGCTTTCGCTGGTCTGTTACTGGCACACGCTCTTCGATCTTTCCGGAAAACGCCGGATCATTTCCGGATTAACTCAGGAAGTGATCGACCGCCTCGCCCGGCGCGACGCGGTAAAAATTCACGAACCGGACAACCCGTCCTATTATGTCACGCTCAATACGGAGGAGTTGTCCATTGAACTTGAGGAGATGCTTCGCGAAGCGGGAGTTGAAATTTTTTATCACACGATGTTTCTCGCGCCGCTTCCGGAACTGCGCGGCATCCGCGTCGGCGGAAAAAACGGCGAATACGCCATTCTTGCGAAACGTTTCGTCGATGCAAGCGGTGACGGCGATCTCATTTACTCACTCAATCTTCCGATGTGGAGCAATCCCGCTCCGCAACCGCCGAGCTGCTGTGCCAAATTGTCGAATTATCCGTTTGAAACCGACGCCGCGGCGATCGGAGAACTGATTCACCGCAACGCCGCACGCTACGGATTGCCTGAAGGACACATCTGGGGCTGTCCGCTTCACAACAGTCCGCTTTACTTCCTCTCCGGAACCAAGGTGGCCGGACTCAACGTCGCCGGCATAAGAGAGTTGTCGCGGGCGGAAACGGAGGGGCGCCGCCAGCTCCGCGCCATCCTGGACATCATCGCCGAGGCCGGATATCCCCGACCGACGCTGGAGGCATTGCCGTCGCTGCTCGGCATCCGCGACAGTCGTCACATCCATGCGCTCTACCGCGTAACCGACGATGATCTTCTCTCCGGACGCGCCTTTCCCGACGCGGTCGCGGCGGGAACCTACCGGCTCGACGTCCATCAACAGAATCCGCCCGGCACCGAATTCCGTTATCTGGACGGACGGCGGGAATTCCAATCGCCGCATCAGCCGCCGAAATGCGACTTCTGGCGCGATCCGGCGCTGCCGACGCCGCCATTCTATCAGATTCCGCTCCGCAGCCTGATTCCTGCAGGGACGCAGCAGGTCATCGCCGCCGGCAGAATGGTGGATGCCGAAACCGGCGCCTTCGGTGCGATCCGGGTGATGGTCAATTTAAATCAGCTCGGCGAAGCGGCCGGCGCCACCGCGGCGCTCTCGCTCGAACGTGATTGCGACATCGCCGAAGTTCCGGCCGCGGCGGTCCAGGCCGAACTTGCACCGCCGTTCCTGTAACGAATTTTCCTGCCTCAGATGGCAAACGCCCCGGTCGGCCAGGCCGGATGGCGTGACTCCGTCTGTGCGCTTTATTCGTTTTTTAAAACATTTTCCCCGCACAACGCACCGGAGCTGAACGCCCACTGTAAATTGAAGCCGCCGCACGGCCCGTCCACATCAAGCATCTCCCCGCAGAACGACAACCCGCCGAGCCGGCGGCTTTTCATCGTCCCGGCGTCAACCTCATCCAGCGCGACGCCTCCCGTGGTCGCCATCGCCTTCTCCCAGCCGTCAGTTCCGGAAATCGTCAATCGCATCCCGCTCAAATGGCCGATCAGAAGATCCCGGTTCGCGCGGGAGAGTTCAGCACCCCTCACCGCAGCGCAACCGCCGCTCAAACGGCAGATTTCATCGACCAGGCGCCGCGGCAGATGCTGTTCGGCAAGCAGCGTGCCGATCTGCCGCTTCCCGCACGAACCGCGCCATTTCTCAAAAACGTTCCGCCACCACTCCCGGTCACGTTCCGCAAATAACGCCGCTTCAATCGTCACGCGTTCTCCCGCCGCCAGACGCCGCGACACTCTGCCGGAATAATCCAGCGTCGACGGACCATTTACCCCGGTATGCGTGAAAACCAGCGCCCCGCGCCCCGTTTCCCGCTTCCCGTTCCCGAACCGGATCAGAACATCATCCAGAAGCGTTCCCGCCAGCGTTCCCGGCCACGTTTCGAGCGTCCGCAATCCGACCAGCGCCGGCAGCGGCGTCACGATCGAATGCCCCGCCTGACGGGCCAGTTCATAACCGCTTCCACCGCCGCCCAGCGCCGGATAACCGTTGCCGCCACACGCGAGCACGACATGACGCGCATGAAATTCCCGCCCGTCGGCGGTGCACACGCCGGCAACCCGGTTCGCTTTCACCAGCAGCGACCGCACCGGAGTTCCGCTCATGATGACGCCATGCGAACTTCGCAGCGATGAAGTCAACGCCGACAACACGTCCCCCGCACGCTGCGATTCGGGGAAATAATGGAAGTTGTCCGTCGCAACAGTCGGAACGTGCCGCGCCCGGAACCAGTCACGCAGACGCTCTGAGCTGAAATAATGAAACGCCTTCCGGACGAACCGCTCTCCATGAGGAAAACGCGCCGCCATCTCATCCGGCGTAAGCACGTTGGTCAAATTGCATTTTCCCGCGCCGGACGCCAGCAATTTCCGCCCCGGCGACGGCAAAAATTCCAGAACCAGCGTCCGCCATCCGCGCCGCGCCGCAGTCACCGCCGCCATCAGCCCCGCCGGACCGCCGCCGACGATCAATACATCGATATCCATCTTACTTATCGTGTTTCATCTTCTCTTACGAAGAGCGCGAATGCTATGTTTCACGCAAACAAAAAAGGCATGCACCCTCTTCTGCGGCCATGCCTTTTTCGCACTCTGCGTCATCTCTCCCGCGTTCCGATTCCTGAACCGGAACGCTTTCCTCATGCATTGCCACCGTCCGCGTCGTCCTCCTCAAGATCATCCGGCGGCTTCAACAACGTAACCTTTTCGCCGAGGCGGAATTCAGTGTTGCCGAGCTGCGCCCGGGTCATTTCCGGCAGAATCTTCACCGGCACATTCGAATCGAGCATCACCTCCAGCCCGCCGTCCGGCAATTTCTTCCACTGCACCTTCAGCCGCCCGCGCGCCATCGGCAGCGTCGCCTCCGCCCAGTCGATCAAATTAAAGGCCGGGTTGAAATAGATCACCGAATGTCCCGCCTCGGCAATCCGCACGCCGACAACTTCGCGCAACAGGAAAATGTTCGGCGAAACACAACTGCCATCGGAGAATTTGGTTGGCGCCGGTTCCGGATGATCCGGCGAAATCCGCCACGCATCGCAATCATCGCAGATCCGCCGGGCCCAGTAATCCCGGAAATACCGGAACGCCCAATCCCGCTGCCCGATCGCAAACATCATCTCTATGAAGAGAAAATGGAAATACGGATGCTCCGACTCCTCGCTCTTGTCGAACGGCGGATCGTAATTGAAGAATGCATAGAAGAACCGCTCGAACGATTCCAGCGGAAACACCCCGCCGAACATCGCGCAGAAGTTGGCAAACAAATTGTGGTCCGGTTTCCGCTTCGCCTGGAACCCCCACCGCCCGAAAAGCTGTGCCTCCTCGTCGAAATTCAGCCGCATCAACTGGCCGGCCACACGCTGCGCCAGCGACACGCAGCGCGCCACGCTGCCGGGCTGATTGACTTGCCGATAAATTTCCGCCGCAGAGAGCAGGAACCGGCAGAAAAGCGCATTCAGATAGGTCGGCACCTCATCCTCCCCGAATTCCCCGTGACTCAAACGGCTGTGCAGGCCGAAACGCGTCTCCACATCGACCAGCAAACCGGTCTCCTCGTCCAGCATCGCCTCAAAATATTCCCGGGTCAGATCGAGGCTCGGAACCGTCCGCTCCAGTTCCACCGGGTTCGCGCAGAACCGGTAGTTGTAATAAATCCATACCGGGAAGAAAAACAAATGGTGTATCTGCGACGCATGCCGCCGCCCGAAGGTCAGCGCCGGAATGTCCCCGTTCTCCAGCTGCGCATCGATGAACTGACGCAGCCGTGCCGTCGCGTAATCGAAATCCCCGAACACCGCGGCCATGTTCACAGCGTCGATGTAGGCGTCGAGCATGTAACAATCAAAATCGCTCCGGGATTCCGCCAATGGAACGAATGCCGCCGAACGGCGCAACGTCTGGCGACCGATCTCCCAGAACCGGTTCAGCAGTTCGTCCGAGCAGCGAAACGACGCCTCGTGCCGAACCGGACGATACAACTCCTCCAGCCACACGCCCGTCACCCGAACCGGGCCGGACGAACTCCTCACGGCAATCATCACATAAAAACAATCCGACGGCGTGAAACTCAGAAACATGTTCTGATCCTTCCGGCAGACAATCGTACAGGCGCTGCGCACTCCGCCCGCGGGAACCACCAGCCCGCGCTCCGAACGGCGCAAGCCGGTGATGATGTCCACGACGTCTCCCTCGTTCGCCGTAAGTTGAACCCGGACGAAACCGCTGCGCAATTTATCCAGACGATAGATCAGATATTCCCGCTCCGCCAACGGCTCCGGCACGCCGATTTCCGCCGGAGTTTTCCCGGCAGGTGAGAAAACGCAATGTTTCAAATAACTGAACGGATCCGTCAACTTCGACAAATCCGGAAGATACCGCTTCACCTGCAACCGTTCAAACCGCAGCGACGGCGTCGCTTCCGCCAGCGACAATTTCAACGGACCGACCGTGTTCCAGCCCGATGCGGCGTCGTCCATCATATCCTGATACACCTGGAACGGACGACCGAACGCCTCGTCCGGCAGCACCAGGAAGAATCCCATCGAGTGACATCCCGGATTTTGAATCAGCAGCAAACGGTTCCAGCCGGCGCGCAACGGCAGCACGACCTCCTCGCCGCTGCTGTATTCCCCCGTAGCAACCAGACGGTTGTTGCAGAAGAACTTGAACGGATCGTCGGTGTATGGACGAACCGCAATCTCGCACTCTTCCTCGCAGAAAATATAGGTGTCCGCCGCGTAGGTGAAACCCAATGTGTCACAGCTGTTGTCGAACACAACCTGCGTCCAGTTGGGCTGCGTCGTCACAAAACCGCGCTCCGTCAGGAAAATCGGCGGTTGTTCCTCATTGATCACCGGCGGCGTCAGCGGATGCAGTTCCAGTTTTGCGCCGAGTTCGCCGACCGGAACCGTGTAGTCCGGCCGCTGCCAGTTCGCATCCGGAAGAAACATCGGATTCGACCATTTCGGCGGGCAGTCCTTCGCCCGGAAGAGCTGCGTCATGCCCTGTTCCGGCGAAATCCGAGCCCGGTGCCCGCCGAAACAACTCCCATCATAAATGAACCACGATTCATCCGAACAGATCACCTGCTGGTGTTCGGTCTCCATCTGACACCACAGTCCCGGCGTGCGACGGTCGTCGCCCCCGGGAAACACGTTGTAATAAAGCAATACCGCGATCACATTGATCCCGGATTCCAGATAATAGGTCACCTCATGCTGGTCGATGTAGCTGATCCCGCAGCTCTGGTGCGCTCGCGGACCGAATCCGACGAAACGACCGTTGATGAAAAGTTGATACGCACAGTTCGCGCTGATCCAGAGATTGGTCTCCAGCCCGACGCTCGAGCAGACAAACTCCTTTCGCATCAGAAGAAAACTGTCCGGATGATTCAGAAGGGACTGCTTCCAAATCCACACACCATTGATCTTCCTGGGCAATGTTACGTTCGCCATGACCAATCTCCCCGATCGTTGAAATCGCATCTCATGCGAATTTGGATATTATGCAGATTCGCCCGCGCCACGGAGCGGCACACTGCAACCTCGACGCGGAAGGATTCCGTTATAACTATGGCCCATGAAATCTACTTTGTCAACCATTGCGTAAACTTTTTGCCGATTTTTCCGCACTTTTTTCTCTGGTGCCGCTTCAGATACGGATATTTTTCCGAAATCAGCGCTCCCAGACCGCGGTGGCCGTCGCGTAACTTCGCTCATGGCTGATCGAGATCAGGATTCTTCCGCCCCCTCCCCGCGCAAAATGCGCCGCAGCCGATCCGTGAAGTTCCACCCGAGGCTCCCCGGTCGCAACATCGTTGAGGATTTCCACCTCCTTGAACGCGCACGACGCTCCGATCCCGCACCCCAGCGCCTTGGCGACCGCCTCCTTCGCCGCCCAACGACCCGCGCAATGCGGCCCCGGCGCGGAGTGCGATGCGAAATTTCCCTGTTCGCGCGAAGAAAAAATCCGATCCAGAAATATCTCTCCGAAACGCTTCAAGGCCCGTTCGACACGCTCCACTTCGACGATATCCGTACCGATTCCCGCAATCAAGGTCTCACCTCGCCGGACGCCTTTTGCTCCGCTGTTTCCCCCGGCGCCGGAACCGATGGATTCCGCGCCTTCAATAATTCCGCCACCCGGCGGCGAAGTTCTTCAATTTCACGGCGCGACACCGCCGCTTCCTCCTCGGCTTTCTTCCGCGCAGCGACGGCTTCGGCACGAATGCTTTCCGCATCCGTCGCACTCTTCTCCAATTCAGCGACCTTCGCCTCATACGAAGCGGCCGCCTCTGTCAGAATCTCCTGCTGCCGGCGGGCGAATTCCTCCTTGAGGCGGATCACTTCCGCCTCATGTCGGGTCGCCGCCGCGCTCTCAAGTTTCTTCAGCGTCTCTTCGAACCCCTGCCGCTGCAACGCGAGTTCACTTTCAAGTTCAGCCAAACTCCGCTGGAAATCCGCACGCGAACGGTCGAGCAGCACGGTCACTTCCGCAAGCTTTTTTTCGCTTGCATCAACCGCGCGACGCTGTTCATCCCGGAGAGCATCCACCTCGCCGGACATCGTCGTCCCGAGCGCCTCAACCTTCGCCGAATCCGCTGCCCGCTGGTCGACAAGCTCCACATACAGCAATCGAGCCGTCAACGCAATCGCCGCCATCAACAGCACCGCCCCCCCCGCAATAACCGCGGAAAGCAGCCGGAGACGCCGCAAAAGACGACGGCGCTCCGTTTCCCACACCTCCAGCTGTGAGGCAAGTTTCTCAAATTCACGGTTGATCTGCATTGTCACCGCCTCGAACGCCGGTCGCACCATCGGCAATGCCGCATCCCCGGCGTTTTCCGCCGCCCCTCCCCCGGACGTGGCGGCTCCCTCTCCGGCTCCGGAAGCAACCTGCGCGGCTCCTTCGGTGCCTTCCGCCACGGCACCGTTCGGATCAACGGAAACATTCCCGCCGGAAGCCGATGAACCTGCCGGAGGCGGCGGAGGCACTGGCGGAACCGCAACTTCCGGACGCAGACCGTAACGCGCGGCAAGCTGCTGTTCGATTTCAAATGAACTCAACCCGTTGTTGCGGAATTCACTGATTTCCCGCAATATCCGCAATGATTTCTCCGAATACGCCCGGCGCTTCCCGCGATTTTCCGTCTCCAGATAATCCCCGTAACGGCTGAGCCAGTCATTGACCGTACTGCGCGCCACACCAAGTTCATTGGCCAGATCGCTGGCCAGATAGGACTTCGTTTCCATTACACCTGCTCCCTGTAATATTCCCTCACCTGCCGCAAATCGCAGCTGATCTGCCGTTTCAATTCCGACGGATCCGCAAAGGTACGCTCCTCTCGCAGATGACGCAAAAATTCGACGCCAAGTTGCGTTCCGTACAAATTTCCGCTGAAATCAAGCAGATGCACCTCCACCCGGCGGCGGGCGTTCTCCCAGCCGAAAGTCGGCGCAAAACCAATGTTCACCACCGCCGGATGCGGTTCTTTCGCCACAAAAGCACGCGCGGCATACACTCCGTCGGGCGGCAGCACCCCGGCATGAAACGCCAGATTCGCCGTCGGACACGCCAGTTTCGTACTCGCCGCCTGATATCCGCCCTCCACCACGCCGACCAGACGGTAGGGACGACCCAGCAACTGCGCCGCCTCTTCCAGGCGTCCGGCGGATATCGCCTGCCGGATCGCGCTCGAACTGACCACTCGGCCATTCATACGCACTTCCGGCACCGCGGCAAGCTTCAATCCGCGTTCGGCGCAGCAGCGCTCCAGAAGCGCGGTATCGCCACTGCCGCCGCGCCCGAAACGCCACTGCCGCCCAACGGCGATTCCAACGACCTCCACACCGGAGATCGAGGTGATTAAATCGAAAAATTCCTCCGGCGGCAACAACGACAATTCCCGGGAAAAACGCACCACCCAGACCTGTTCCGCACCGACGGCGCGCAGCATCCGGATCCGTTCATCCAGCGATTGCAGCAGCAGCGGCGGTTCATCCGGGCGCAACACGGCACGCGGATGCGGATCAAAGGTCAATGCCGCCGGAACCGCATCGTTTTCCTCTGCCAGCCGCACCGCAGCTTCCATGATGCGACGATGCCCGGAATGGACCCCGTCAAATACGCCGATGCCCAATACGAAACGCCCCCGGATCAACGGCATCGCTCCGTTGGCGAATTCCAGAATATTCTCCACTTAAAAAAATTCCCGCTCTATTGCATTGCCCCGGTTTCAGGGGTATATTAATGATGCGTTTCTATAAGATACACTGATTTCAACTTCTCGTCAACAGGAAAATGCAATGAAAACCGTTCTCTATCCCGGTTCATTCGATCCCTTCACCAACGGTCATCTCGATCTGGTGGTCCGGGCCGGGCTGCTCTTCGACCGCGTTATCGTCGCAGTGGCGATCAACTCGGAGAAAACGCCCATGTTTTCGCTCGAAGAACGCAAACAGCTCATCGAGGAGAGCTGCCGCCACCTGCCCCATGTTCAGGTCGTCACCTTTCAGGGACTGCTCGTCGATGCGATCGTCCGATTCGACGCACAGGCGGTGCTCCGGGGACTGCGCGCCTTTTCCGATTTCGAATACGAACTGCAGATGGCTCTCATGAACCGCAGCCTCCGCCGTCAGTGCGAAACCATCTTCATGATGCCGACCCTTAAAAATTCCTTCGTCGCCTCGCGCCTCGTCAAGGAAGTTGCACAGCTCAATGGAGAGTTCCGACCCTACGTTCCGGAACCGGTCGCCCGCGCCATCGAAGAAAAACTGCGTGCCCGGAGCCGGAAACAATCACAGAACACGGAGGAACCGCATCATGATTAAATTTTCCGCCGCACGTCTCGCAAAAGAACCCATCGAACTTGACGGCTTCGAACCGGCGGAGTTTCTCGACATCGAACCTTCCGAACTCCTCGCGGTCGACGCTCCGGTCGAATATCATCTGCTCGCAAAGGAAGTTTCCGGCGGCGCACTCATCAACGGCACCGTTTCAACCGTCCTCAAGGGACTCTGCGGACGATGCCTTGCTCCCGTGCGGCGTGAACTCAAAACCGGAGAACTCTGCATCTTCCGTGAAATCGAAAGTCATGAAGAGGAAATCGATATCAGCGACGACGTCCGCGCCGAACTGCTGCTCGAAATGCCGATGAATCTGCTCTGTTCAGACAATTGCCGCGGACTCTGTCCCGTCTGCGGCGCCAACCGCAACACCACCGAGTGCAGCTGCTCCGCGCAACCGGCCAATCCGGGATGCTGGGACGCGCTCGACAACCTCAAATTCTGATCGCAAACAAAATCCCGATCAGCAGCAGCAGAAATTCCGCCGCGCTTCCGGCCAGCGTGATCATTTCTGCGGACACCCCGCCGAAATTCCGGTCGAAATACCGGGAGAACCCGACGATCATTCCCCAGATCGCCAGCCCCGCCATCAACGCCCCGAACGGAAAGAAACACATCCAGACCACGCAAATTACGCCCACCACCCAGCCGAGCACCCGGTTGCGGATTCCCTCCGATATTTCCAGAAACGGACGCCCGCTCTCCTCTTCCGGCAATCCGGCCAGCGCCCCCTGAACGGCAAATCCCCCCGCCAGAACAATCACCAGCCATGCGTTTGCATGTCCGAAGCAAACCAGAAACAACATCGCCGCTTTCACAATCTCCAGCAACGTCAACACTGCCGCGCTCAATGGCGACGTGAGTGCGTTCAGATCCGGATTCATCCGTTCCAGCGCCTCGTCCCACGCCAGGCCGCGCCGCCGCAACGTCAACACCGAGGTGGTCAACCCAAGCGAACGGCCACCATCCTTCCACTCCAGCAGCAGCAGCGCCACCACTGCGAACGCCAGCGCACCGCCGGCCGGATGAAACACCCGTACCAGAAAACTTCCAGCCAGACCCAGCAGCACCCCGAACATCAACCCGAGCAAGGGAAAGCCCGCCAGACGAAATGCCGCGGAAACTCCACCCTTTGATCGTTCCGCCACGCCGCGCAACACCTCCGGCGGCGGCGCATCGATCAACATCTCCCACGCCGCAAGCATCCCGCGATACAACTTCTCAATCGCCGCCATCTCGTATCCTCCAATACTCTTCGTTCATGCTCTGCCAGACCCGTTCCGCCAGCTCCTTGCGCGCTTCGTCCCGTTCCGGCGTCACCACCTTGAGAAGATAGACGTCGGCGACCAGTTTCCGCAACCCGAGCACCCGCCATAAATGCGGCATCAGCCGGGCACTCCCGAACCAGGCAAGCGGCTTATCCGTTTCCGGTTCGCTTCTCAGAAACGTCAGCACAGGCTGAATCGGCGCTCCGGAGGCGACCGCCGCCTCGAACGGCGTCGATTTGAAAGGCAGCAATCCATGTTTCCCGTCCGTACTGGTTCCCTCCGGATAGACCACCATCGAAATGTGATTGCTCAACGTAGCCGCAATCTCATCGGCAACCAGCCGCGACTTCTGCCGGGAACTCCGGTCGATCCAGATTGGACGGTTCAAGCCGACCAGCCATCCCAAAAACGGCCACCGGCGCATCTCCGCTTTCGGCGCAAACCGCAATGCGAAAACCGAGGCGTGCACCGGGATATCCAGATACCCCTGATGATTGCTCACCACCAGACCGCCCGGAAACGCCCCGGGATTCCCATGCACCCGGATCGACAACCCGACGATCCGCGATGAAATTGCCGCCCAGGACCGGGTGATCTGCGCCGCTCGCGCCCGCCCTTTCCAGCCGCGGTCGCGATTGACGATCATCGTGTAGACACCGGCAACCACGAACCAGCAGAACAATCCAACCAACCGCACGATCCGACGCAGCAGCTTCATCTCCCAGACTCCAAGTTCCCCGCAGCACTAAACGTTGAAATGCCGCACGTATTTTTCCGGCAGCTGTTCAAAATCGAACCAGATCAGAAAATCGATCGATCCGAATCCGGCATCCAGCGCCGGTTCGCCGCAGATCTTCGCTCCGATCCGCAGATATCCCTTGAACAACGGCGGCAGTTCGCGTTGCAGAAACACTTCATCCTCCTCTCCGGTCGTTGCGACGGACGGCGGCTGCGGCAGGCGTTCCAACCGGTATGCCGGGCGCGGCGTCGCCGTGATTTCCCGGCAGAAGAGACGGCGCTCCTTCAAAATTTCATAGATCCGCCAGCCGATCCGGCAATCGGTATGCTCCAGACTCACACAGCCGAGCATGTAACGGAATCCGAACCGGCGCCGTACCGCACCGATTCCCGACCAGAGCATCGCTACGGCTGCGCCATTACGGAACTCCGGCGCAACGCAGGAGCGCCCCACTTCAAATACGTTCGGGGCAAATCCTTTGAGCGCAGGAATATCGAATTCGCGTTCCGAATAAAACCCTCCGCCATCCGGCGCACACGCCCGCGCCCCCGACTGCATCCGATACGTCCCCGCCACTCGACCGGATTCCCGGTCGATCACCAGCAAATGCAGACATTTCGCATCAAACTCATCCCGGTCGATCTGCCCGGCGCTGCCGTCGAGTTCCGCCAGCCGCCCCTGTTCAAGCTTAAACACCTCGTAACGCAGATGGAGAGCTTGTTCCACCTCCGCAGGCGTATCAGCCAATTTGACGATGAATCTCCGATTTTCCATTAGTACGGCCGAAGCCGTTTCCCGGTGCGATGCGTCGTCGATCTCTTCCATGCAAACTCTTCCTCTTCAATGAATCTCTAAAACGGGAAATCACCCACCGCCTCTCCGGCGGAAGATTCCCGGCGCTTTTTCAATACTTCCGCAGGATCCGCCGCGGCTTCCTGAACCGCAACCCCCGACACCCGAACCGCCTTTTCGCCGACTACCGGACAAATATATTCACAGCTCCCGCAGCCGATACACAACTCGGTAATCACATGCGGAATGGTCAAGCCATCCTTCCACGGCTCCATCTGCAACGCCCCGACCGGGCAATGTTCGGCACAGGCGCCGCAGGAGGTTCCGTTGAGCGGCACCACGCAGCGCGACGGATCGTAGCTCACAACTCCGATCCGGAGCCGCCGTTTCGCCCGCCCGCCGATATTGGTCAATGCTCCGGTCGGGCAGACCTTCGAACAGTTGTGACAATTGAATTCGCAACGCCCCGCGTGAAAGGAGAGCACCGGCATCCCGACCCCGGCAAGGCCGTATTCGTCCAGCGCCGGAACCAGCGTCTTTCCCGTGCAGTTGGCCACGCAGAGCTGACACCCCGTGCAACGCGAAAAGAACCGTTGCCGATCGAGCGCCCCAGGCGGCATGACCGGAGCTCCGGAAACGTGGTTGAAACGGCGCACCGCCACGCCGGATGTGAAAGCGCCGACTCCGCCGAGCACTCCGAGGGCAATCGCTCCGCGCCGTCCGGCGTCGACCTTCGGTTTTTCCGCATTCTCCGGCGTCGAAGTGGGCAACGGACGCTCGCGCCGCAGGAAATGAACCGCGTCCGCTTCACAGACGGCGGCGCAATTGAAACACTCCACACAACGGCCGCTGTCGATCGACTGATCCTTCAAATTGATGCACCCCGCCTTGCAGGCCCGGACACAGCGACCGCATTTGACGCACCTTTCCGGATCGATCGTCAACGGATACCGCGCAAGACGCGCCGCCAGACGCAGCACGCCTCCCACCGGACAGAACGTGTTGCAGAACAACCGCCCGCGCCAGAATGCACTCAACAGAATTCCCGCCAGCAGCAACAGCGTCACGACCACCAGCACCGGCGACGCGGCGGGTTTCATTTCCAGCGGCACGATATGCCACGAGGTGTGTTCATAGATGAAATCGCTCAACGCGATCAACGCCGGCTGGCCGGCCGAAGCCGTCCCGCGCATGAAGAGCGAATACGGTTCCAGCCAGCCGAGCGGCACGACCCAGCCGCCGATCAGAGCGAAAAACAACACCGAAATGACCAGCGTCCACAACGGAAACCGCTCCTTCCGATAACGATAACGAAACGTCTTGAACGGCAATCGCCGCCCCAGCCACGCGAAGACGTCCTGCAACGCTCCGAGCGGACAGCACCATGAACAATAAAACCGCCCCCACAGAAGCGTGACCGCCCAGATCATCAGCAGCACCAGCGACGAAATGAGTGCCGTGCCATACCAGCCGGCCACAAATTCAAACCGCGCAAGAAACGCCGCAGGCGGAAAGAGCGAACTGCCCGCCACCAGAAACGCGGCAAGCAACAGCAGACTTACTCCAACGCACACCCATTTGACGATGCGGAATTTGTTCAATCTTCGCCGAGTCAATTACACAAGCTTCCTGATTTGAATCTTATCCAGCTGAGTCGTCCCCAGCCCGAGCCGTTCCGCATTGCCGATGTGTCCGACCGCCGCCGGGTCGAATCCGATCAACCGCGCCGCTGCCGTGTCCACCGCGACGATGTCGCGCGACAACAGCAGACTCTTCATCAATTTGATTTCCGAACCGGCATTCCCCCGCGGCCCGCCCGTACGCATTACCCGGTAGGCGTCCACGATGTTGAGATCTGGCCGCCGGATCAGCGACGCATCGGCGATGCACTGCTGTAAATCGTTCTTATGCATGAATCCGCGATCCCAGACGATTCCCATAAAATTCTTCATCGCGCACGTCAGCAGCGCCCCGCCGTGATGTTTGAGAATCGGAACATTGAAGAACACATCACTGTCCAGCACCAGCCGGTGCACCCGGGCCCGGCGCATCTTCACCGCGCCCGGAATCTCCACCTCCCGGTAATCGCTCTCCTGCTTGCCGCTGACCATCACGCCGCCGGCGCCCTCAACCGCATCGCGGATGCCGCTGCGGCGATAGGAGTTCACCCAGTTGTCGCAGCTGTTGTCGAAAACGGCGACCTCGGCGGCCCCGGCCTTCAGACAGAGTTCAACCATGTGCCGAATCAGATCCGGATTGGTGTTCGCTGCCATCTCCGGCGGCTGATCCCAGCCGATGTTCGGCTTGATCAGCACCTTCTGACCGCGTTTGACGAATGCGCCGATTCCGCCGAATTCGGCGATTCCGCGATCGAACATCGCCGCAGGATCCTCACCACGCACGGCGACAAGGTCAGGCTCTCCCGTTTCATTTTCAGCGGAAACGCCGGCGCCGCGCAGCGTGCCGGGCAGACCGGCGAACAGCGCACAGAGCGCCGCTCCCTTCAGAAAATCGCGTCGTTCCATAAAAAACCTCCCGGGGGTTACACCCCTGTAACCATATCTCCTGCAAAACATCCATATATTAACGATACCACCAAAAAGCCGTTTTACAAGAAAAAGAATCGCAAAATACCTTGAGAAATTTATTTTGCGGCGATATATTAATCCCGAGTCCCTGCATTTGAAACAACCCAGGTACACTTTATGCGAAAAAAACGCGCATTGCGCACTGGTATCATCGCGGCGTTTTTCTGCGGCCTGCTCCTTCTGTCGACGGCCTGCTCCGAACGCCGGAATCCGCCCCTCGATAAAATCACCGTCCTCCAGGGCGCCGATCAATGCGCGCTCCCCGGGGAAGAGTTCGCCGTGCCGCTGCGCATCGAACTGCTCGGGCCGCGCGAACCCGGCCTTCTCGGCGGAAAAGGTTCGCGTTCTCCGGTTGTGGACGAAGAGGTCCGGTTCGTTCCGGAAGAAGGATCCGGGCTGCGGATCGAACCGCAGGCGGCCCGTTCCGACGCGGGCGGCGTGATTTCCGCCGTCGTCAGCGCCGGAAACCGCACCGGCGACCAGTACCTGAAGATCATTCCCGAGGGTGCGCCGGAAAAAGCATTCCGCGTCCGATTCATCGTCGGCATGAAAATTTCCGGCGACGAATCGGAAAACCGCGCAGGGAAACTTGCCGAAACCCCGCTCTCGGTCAAACTCGTCCGTGATGACGGTTCTCCCGCCGGCGGCGTACCGGTTTATTTCCGGATGCTCTCGACCGTGGAAGGCAGTTCCAGCAAAGCTGAACTTCTTTCGCCGGTCACCACGACCGACAGTTCCGGCGTCGCACAAACCCAGATCCGGCTCGGCGAAAAAACCGGCGCTTACCGCGTCGGCGTCGAAATCGCCGATCCGGAACAGGGATTCATAATCCGCGGCAAGGCGGTGCGGCTCTTCGGAACCAATTTCACCGCGGTGGTCATCGCCGTCCTCGGCGGCTTGGCGCTCTTCGTTTTCGGCATGAAACTCATGGGGGACGGCATCCTGAAGGTCGCCGGAGAAAACATGCGCAAAATCCTTCAGTTCTTCGCACGCAACGGCATCGTCGCCGTCCTCGCCGGAACGCTCGTCACCGCAGTCATTCAATCTTCCAGCGCAACGACGGTCATGGTGATCGGTTTCATCAACGCGGGCCTCCTTTCTCTGACTCAGGCGATCGGCATCATTTTCGGCGCCAACATCGGTACCACGGTCACGGCTCAGATCATTTCCTTCAATCTCTCCGGCCTTGCACTGCCCGCGATCACGATCGGATTCTTAATTACGCTCTCAAAAAAACGCATCACCCAGGGATGGGGCGAAACCATTCTCGGCTTCGGTCTGCTCTTCTTCGGCATGAACATCATGAGCGATGAACTCAAGGTGCTCGGCGAACTGCCCAGTTTCATCGACTTCTTCAAACTCTTCGACTGCGCACCTCAGGCCGGGTCGGCGTGGATGCCCTTCGGGGCGGTCATCGGAGCAATTTTCATCGGAGTGGTCGCCACGGTGATCATTCAATCCAGTTCGGCGGCGATGGGAATCGTCCTCGCGCTCGCCGGAAGCGGATTGATCAACTTCTACACCGCCGTCCCGCTCCTGGTCGGAACCAACATCGGAACGACCATCACCGCCATGCTCGCCGCCGCCACCGCCAACCGCGTCGCCAAACAGGCGGCGCTGGCGCACACTCTCTTCAACGTTTTCGGCGCACTGGTCATGCTCGTGCTCTTTTACGTGCCCTACGGTCCGGAACGGATCCCGGTCTTCCTCTATTTCATCAATTCGATTACGCCGGGAGACGTCTTCGCCGCGATTCCGCAGAACATCGAACGCCACATCGCCATGGCGCACACCTTCTTCAACATCACCGTGGTCGTGCTGCTGCTGCCTTTCATCCGGCAATTCGCCACGCTCTGTTCGCGGCTGCTGCCGATCCCGCAGGACGCCAAGGTCGAAATCAAACTCCTCGAACCCGGATTGCTCTCCACTCCATCTGTCGCCTTGAAGCAGAGCGTCAGCGCCATCCGGCTCATGGTTCAGGAGTCGTGGCGGATGGTCGACGCCGCAGTGAACCGCCACTTCCTCGGCGGAAATACCGACGAAGCGAAATACGAGGAACTCGCACGCGCCGAAGACCGGATCGATGAAATGCAGAAAAACGTCACCGATTATCTCGTGCAGATCACACGGCAGCAGTTGACCGAGCCGCAGTCCGAACTTGTGCCGTTGCTCATGCACTGCACCAACGATGCGGAACGGATCGCCGATCATACCGAACAGATTCTTCAACTGACCACCCGGCTCTTGAAATCCGAAAAACGCATTTCCGAAGCCGGTCGCAAAGATCTCAAGAAGGTCTGGCAGCTGCTTGACGATCAGGCGCGCAACGTCATCGCCGCGCTCGGAAGCGCCAGCGCCACCGAGGTGAAGTTCGCACTGAAGGACGAACGAAAGATCAACAAGCTCGCCGACAAATATGAACAAGCTCACATCGAGCGCCTCTGCAAAGGTTCCTGTTCTCCTGCGAACGGCATCATCTTCATTGAAATGCTCGGCGAACTTGCCAAGATCGGCGACCGCCTCTCCAACATCGCCGAACGGACGCCGGAAATTCAGAAACATTACATGGAACTCTAATTGCCGGGAGTATTTCAAATTTATGCGTATTCTTTCCTTTGATGAAGTCGTTGAAGCCGTCACGCTCTTGTGCGGCAAGGCCGCCTGCGACCTGCCGCCGGATGTCCTCCGCGCGCTGGAGGACGGAGCGGCACGGGAACAAAGTGAACTCGGAAGCGAATTCTTCCGTCAGTACCGCGAAAACGCCCGCATCGCCGCGGAGGAGCGGCTTCCGCTCTGTCAGGACACCGGATTCGCGGTTTATTTCGTTGAATTCGGCGATCAGCTCCGGCTCGACCGCGGCACGGTCGATGAAGCGATCAATGCAGGTACGGCGGCGGGGTACAAAAAATATTTTCTGCGGAAATCGATCGTCGACGATCCGCTCTTCGACCGCAGAAACACCACCGACAATACGCCCGCAATCGTCCACTTGAAGATGATTCCGGGCGACCATCTCCGAATCGTACTCGCGCCCAAGGGGGGCGGTTCGGAAAACATGAGCGCGCTTCGCATGTTGAAGCCATCCGACGGGCGTGACGGCGTCGTCCGTTTCGCCGTCGAAACCCTGCGCGCCGCGGGCGGCAATCCCTGTCCGCCGACCATCGTCGGAATGGGAATCGGCGGCACGATGGAAATGGCGGCGCTTCTCGCGAAAAAGGCGCTGCTCCGCCCCGTCGGAGAACCCAGTCCAGACCCGCGCTACGCTGAACTTGAACGCGAAATTCTCGGTAAAATCAACGCCACCGGCGTCGGTCCGCAGGGACTGGGAGGAGACGTCACCTCGCTTGCCGTGCATATTGAATTCCATCCCTGCCACATCGCCAGTTTGCCGGTGGCGATCAACCTCAACTGCCATGCGGCCCGTCATGCGGAGGTGACCTTATGATGAAAGATGTGAAAATTTTAAATACCCCGTTGAACGAAAAAATCATCCGTTCGCTGCGCGCCGGCGACCGCGTCCGGTTGAACGGCGTGATCTGGACCGGACGCGACGCCGCCCACAAACGGCTGGTCGCCTTGCTGGACGCGGGAAAGACGCTGCCGGTCGAACTGCGCGATCAGGCCATTTATTTTGTCGGCCCCTGCCCGGCGCCTGAAGGGCGGCCGATCGGCAGTGCGGGACCGACCACCAGCGGTCGGATGGATGCGTATTCTCCGCGGCTGATCGCCGAATGCGGACTGCGCGCCATGATCGGCAAAGGAAACCGTTCCGAACAGGTGATCGAGGCGATGAAACAGTACGGCGCGGTCTATTTTGCGGCGACCGGAGGCGCGGGCGCACTGATCGCGCAGCGCATCAGGCATTGCGAACTCGTGGCGTTTCCGGAACTCGGCCCGGAAGCGATTTACAAATTGACGGTGGAGGATTTCCCGCTGGTGGTGGCGATCGATGCCGCGGGAGAATCGCTTTATCACGCATAAAAGGATTGATTTTTTTCACATTTCATATATATTAATAAACTCATACCGGAAATTATGATAAAGGAGTTATTTTTATATATGAAACACCATAAACACGAAGAATTCATTCCCGACAACGATACCGAAATCAAGGTGGAATGCGACGACGGCAATGATCAGCCGAACGGCGCCGCTCCCGCCGATTCCCACGCCGAAAACGGCACGCAGAGCGAAGCTCCGAACACCGAAGATGCGGTCGTTGCGGAAGAAAAAGAGAGTGAAGTTGATAAACTTAAGCGCGAACTTGAGGAAATGCGCAACAAGTTTCTCTATCTTCAGGCAGACTATCAGAATTACCGCAAGCGCACCGCAAAGGACATCGCCGACGCGCGGGTCTACGGAGCCGCCGGCGTGCTTGAACCCTTCCTGACGGTCTACGATTTTTTGAATATGGCCAAAGCGGCAGCGGAAAAATCCGACAATATCGAATCCATTCGCCAGGGGTTGAACATGATTCTCGGCGAATACGTCAAGGCGTTGGATGAAAACGGCGTAAAGAAAATCACCACTGTCGGCAGTAAATTCAATCCCGAACTGCATGAGGCGGTCGCCAACGAACCTTCCGATACAGTTCCGGAAGGAGAGATTCTCCGCGAATGGAGCGGCGGCTATCAATATGGTTCACGTTTGCTCCGACCCGCCCGGGTTGTGGTTTCCGCCGGCCCGGCGACTGTGTCGGAGGAAGAAGAGGACGCCGCAGACAAGGAGTAAAAATTACCATGGCAAAAGATTATTATGAGACGCTGGGCGTAGGACGGAACGCAACAGCGGATGAAATAAAAAAAGCATATCGCAAACTTGCACTTAAATATCATCCGGACAAAAATCCGGGAGACAAGGCCGCAGAGGAAAAGTTCAAGGAAGTTTCGAGCGCCTATGAAGTTCTGAGCGATCCGCAGAAGCGCTCTCAGTACGACCAGTTTGGTCATGAAGCCTACACGAGCGCCGGAGGCGCCGGCGCCGGAGGTGCGGACTTCCGCCACGCACAGGATATTTTCAGCCAGTTTTTCGGCGGCAGCTCCGGCTTCTCCTTCGAAGATCTGTTCGGCGGCTCCGGCGGCGGACAGCGGAGAACTTACAACGGGCCGCAGGAAGGAAACGATCTGCGCTACGATCTTGAAATCGACTTCGAAGAAGCCGTCTACGGCGCCGACAAGGCGATTATGCTTCCGCGTCTGGTCGATTGTCCCGACTGCCACGGCAGCGGCTGCGAAGCCGGTTCCGGAAAAAAACGCTGCACACGTTGCGGCGGTACCGGTCAGCAAACTGTTTCGCAGGGATTTTTCAGCATTCGCCAGCCCTGCCCGGCCTGCGGCGGCACCGGAGAAATCATCGAGAAACCATGCCGCAAATGCCACGGTCAGGGACGAGTTCAGGAGAAGAAGACGCTCAAACTCCATATTCAGCCTGGCGTGGACACCGGATCGCGTCTCCGGGTCGCGGGAAAGGGCGAAGCCGGATTGCGCGGCGGCCCGCCTGGAGATTTGTACGTCGTCATCCACGTGCGCCCCAGTGCGGTGTTCGCCCGCGAGGCCGAGGATCTGATGTGCGAGGTGCCGATCGATTTCGCCACGGCGGCGGCGGGCGGCGTCGTCGAAGTGCCGACGATCTCCGGCAAGGCGAAAATGCGCGTCCCCGCCGGAACCCAGAGCGGTTCCACGCTCCGTTTGAAGGGAAAAGGCGTTCCGTCTCTCCGCGGCGCAGGACGCGGCGATCTCCTGGTGCGCGTCATCGTTGAGACGCCGACGCATCTGACGAAAGAACAGGAGGAGCTGCTCAATAAATTCAACCAGACGTTGACCGCACGGAACCGGCCGCGCTATAACGCATTCGCGGAACGCGCGAAGAATTTTCTGCGCGACGATCAGCCCTGAGGAAGTTCGAGTCGATGCCTAAAGATAAAAAATCCGATACCGGCGCGGTTCTCGCCAACAACAAAAAGGCGTTTCATGATTACAATATCATCGAACGCTTCGAGGCGGGCATCCAACTGGTCGGTACCGAGGTGAAAAGCTGCCGGATGCGCCAGATCAATCTGCAGGACGGTTATGCCCGCATTCAAAATGGGCAGGCGTTCCTGATGAATGTGCACATCGCTCCCTACGGTTTCGGCAATCGATTCAACCACAAGGCAGAGCAGCAGCGCCGGCTGCTGCTCCACCGCAGCGAAATCCTCAAGCTGGCACAATGGCTCGGCACGAAAGGCGGAACTCTCATCCCGCTGAAGTTCTATTTGAAACAGGGCCTGGTCAAGGTGGAACTCGCCTACTGCCAGGGCAAGTCCCACGCCGACCGGCGCGACACGCTGCGCCAACGTCAGAGCGACCTTGAAATGCGCCGAATGGTCAAACGCTGAGCGCGGCTGAAAGGTCGGGTGATGAACAGCGCCGGAATCGTTCCGTCACGGGTTGATTCGGGCGCCTCTTTTCCAAGCGTCCCTGTATCGAAGTCGAACATTTTCAGTTCCGGTCGTTGCAAGCCGTCGATACGGTGCTATAGTATTTCTCGTACCCCCCAGAACAGGAGCAACAGTCATGAGCAATGTAAAAATTGAAGGCGGCGCCATCCGGATCGATGGAAAACCCACGCAGATTTTATCCGGTACCATCCATTACTTCCGCGTCCGCCCCGAACAGTGGCGCGACCGGATCGAGAAGGCGCGCATGATGGGACTCAACACCATCGAAACCTATCTCTGCCACAATTTGCACGAACCGCATCCGGGCAAATTCGATTTCGCCGGCGGACTCGACTTCGAACACTTCCTCGATGAAGTCGCCGCCGCCGGACTTTACGCCATCGTCCGACCCGGCCCGTACATCTGTGCCGAATGGGAAAACGGCGGCCTTCCGCCATGGATTTCCGCCATTCCGGGCATTCAACTGCGCTGCAGCAATCCGGCATTCCTGGAAGTATGCGACCGGTATCTCAATGAGGTTCTGCCCCGGCTGCGCAAACACCTCGCCACCGCCGGCGGTCCGGTCATCGCCATGCAGATCGAAAATGAATACGGCAGTTTCGGCAATGACAAAAAATATCTGAACCATTTGCGCGATCTTTTCCTCGCCAATCAAATCGACGTGCCGCTCTTCACCTCCGACGGCCCGAGCGACTGGATGATTCAGGGCGGAACATTGCCCGATGTTTTCCAGACGCTGAACTTCGGCAGCGATGCCGAAAACGCGTTCGCATCCGGCCGCAAATACCGCCCGGAGGGACCGGATTTCTGCATGGAATTCTGGAACGGATGGTTCGATCACTGGGGAGAAGAACATCATACCCGCCCCGCCGACGACGCGGCCGATACACTCGATTCAATCATTAAAAACGGCGGATCGGTCAATTTCTTCGTTTTCTGTGGCGGAACGAATTTCGGCTTCATGGCCGGAGCAAACGGCAACGGCGACCGTCCGGGAGATTATGCCCCGACCGTCACCAGTTACGATTACGACGGGCCGTTGAGTGAAGCCGGCGACCCGACGGAGAAATTCTTCGCGTTTCAGTCCGTGATCCGCAAATATCATCCCGACCACCCCTTCGGGAAACCCGTTCCCTCCCCCAAGGCCGCTTACGGCGCTGTCCCGCTCCGCTGGAGCGCCCCGCTTCTCGGAGAACTCGACCGCCTCGCAGAACGGCGCGATTTCCTGAAACCACCGACCATGGAGGAGTGCGGCCAGAGTTACGGCTTCATCCATTACCGCACGCACCTGAACGGCCCCTTCAGCGAGCCGCTCTATTTCCCGGAAGTCCGTGACCGGGTGATGGCGTTCCTCGACGGCCGTTATCTCGGCACGGTTTACCGCAACGACGATTCACGCAGAATCCCGCTGACCGTCCCCGACGGCGGCGGCGTGCTCGATCTCCTCGTGGAGAACACCGGGCGCATCAATTACGGTCCGCTGGTCGGACGCGATCAGAAAGGGTTGCCCGGCGGAGTCGGCATCTGCTGGCAGCTTCAGAGCGGATTTTCCGTCTGGAATCTGGAACTGGACAACATCGACCGTGTCCGGTACGGCGCCTTCGCGGAAGCGGAAAACATCCCCGCCTTCCACAAGGGTGAATTCGAAATCGACACGCCATGCGACACATTCCTCGAATTCCCCGGGAAAAAAGGCGTCGTATGGATCAACGGCTTCAACATCGGCCGTTACTGGGAGATCGGGCCGGGCAATACGCTCTACGTTCCGGCACCGCTGTTGAAGAAGGGACGCAACGAAGTGGTCGTTCTCGAACTTCATCAATTGCGTGAAAATGCCGTTCGCTTCGTTGACGCACCGAATCTGGGGTAATAAAGCAAAAAAAAGAAGAAGTTCTTCTTCCTTAACTAAATTTACTGTTGCGAACCACGCCGTGGAAACGGCGTGGTTCGTTCGTATCGTAAAATATCAGCGCACCAGACGCGAAATCGTCCGGAATTCCGGATGCTTCGCCGTTCTGAGCCATTGGAAAAGAATCGATTCCACACTCCAGACCTGCGCACCGGCATGGCGGAAGGAGGAGAGTGCCAGCGCCGGATCGGAAGCTTTGCGGCTGGTCACTGCATCACCGGCAACCGCCACCTGAAACCCGGCGTTGAGCGCATCAAATACACTCTGCTGCACACAAACATGGGACTCAATCCCGCAGAAAAAAAGCCACTCCCGGCGCTTTGCACTGAGCACGCTCCGGAAATCGTCATTGCCGAACACGGAGAACTCCGTCTTCGGAAGAACCGGCGTCCCCGCCGGAAGCAACGCGGTCAATTCCGGAAGCGTCGCGCCCAGCCCCTGTGGATATTGTTCGGTTACGATCACATCCACATGCAGCGCAGCGCACCCTTTCAACAGCAGCTCAATCCGGTTCAGCACCGCGTCCGCCTGATCCATCGCTCTCATCAATCGTTCCTGGACATCCACCAGAATCAACACACTGTTTTCAATCGTCGGCAAATTCATGGTTCCTCTTCTCCCCTTTCATCACAACTCTCGTTTTCCTCTTCATTTCGTTGCGGCATCCCCGGAACACGACGCCGCCATCCGACCGGCAAAACCGGTCACCAGCGGCGGACGATGAAAATACGGCTGAAGAATCGCATTGACCTCTTCGCGCCGGAGGGAGCGCAACTCCTCCTCATGATTCCAGGGCGACTCCGCCTCCTGACCGTAGTGCAACGCCAGCAGCGACGAAAGCAACGCCGCCGAAACCGATTCACACTGCCGCGCCCCGTGGAAGGCAGCCCCTTCCCGCGCCGCGTCAAATTCTTCGGCATCCAAACCTTCCGTCCCCAGCCGATCCACTTCCGCGCCGATCAGTCCGAGCGCTTCCGGAGCCTGTTCCGCCGTCGTCCCCGCATAAAAGAGCAACATTCCCGGATGCAGTCCGGCCGACAGCCGCATCCCGGTCGAATACGCCATCGCATTCTTCTCCCGGACATCCTTGAAGAGCCGTGATGATAAACCATTCTCCGCCTGATAGAGCACTTCAAACGCCGCAAATTCGCGCCCCTTCATCACCGGTCCCGGCAACGCGGCCACCACCACAGTCTGCTCGCGCGGCAGCTCCAGGGAAAATTCCTCGGCTTCCGCGGGAAATTCCGGCAATGGCGGGAACGGCACCTTGTCGGAGCGCCATGCGATTTTCCCGCTCAACTCCTCCGCCCACGCGAGCGCTTCGCCCCGATCGCAATCCCCGCCGAATCCGAAATGCACCTGCTCCGCATTCCAGCGGCCGGCAAAAAATTCCGCCACATCCGCACGAGTGATCCTCTCCAGTTGCTCCATCGTACCGGTCAAGCCCCAGCCGTAAGGATGCGCGCCGAACAACAATCTCCGCGCCCGATCCGACGCCGCCGCCCGCGGCGACTGCGCCCGGCTCCGGAGCAACTCGCGCCGGTTATCTTTCTCCCGCTCGAATTCCACCTCGCCGAACGCCGGCGCACTCAACAATTCGCCCACCAGACCGATCACCCGCCGAAAATGCCGGCGCGGCGCCGACAACTCCAGTATCAATGAATTCAATCCGGCGGAAAAATTCAACTCCGCGCCCCCCGCATCCAGCAGCTGCAACACCTCGCTCTCGCTCCGGCGCCCGGTTCCCGCCGTCAGAAGATCCGCGGTCAAACCGGAGATTCCCCCCAGCAATGCCGGTTCAAAAATACTTCCGCCCGGCAATACCAGACCGAAATGCACCAGCGGCAACCGATGATCCGGAATCGTCACCAGATTCGCTCCCGATTTCAACTCTTCCCGCTCCGGCGTCAATCGTCGATCCGAATGCGACGCGCCTCGCCGATTCCGCCGGATTCCTCCCGGCGGCACCTGGCGAACCAGAGAAAATCTCTCCTCTTTGAGATACTCCTCGGCCACGCGCACCACATCATCCCGCGTCAGGGAACCGAGTGTCCGTAGATATTCGTCGTTCAACGCCGGCGCATTGGCGGCAATCACGCCACCACCGATATTCGCCGCAATCTCCTGAATCCCGCTCAACTCCCGCAGATGATCCGCCAGCTGCTGGGTTTTCTCCCGTTCGATTTCCGCCCGCGACAATCCACCCCGGCGAATCACTTCCAACTCCCGGCGCAACGCGCGTTCAAGCCGGTCAAGTCGCTCCGGCGACGTGCCCGCGGTAATGCCGAGCAGCCCGCCCTGCGGCTGCGTGTAACAGAAACTCCGCAGTTGAATGGCCAGCTTTCCCTCCAGCTCCAGAATCCGTACCAGCCGTGACCCGTCTCCCATCCCGAAAATTCCCGCCAGCACATCCAGCGCCGGAAGATCACGATCCGTCACCGGCGGCACCCGAAACCCGAGCGCCAACCGCGTCAGGGGATCAGAAAACTCAAATTCGCCGCGCCGGAACAGCGACTGAACGGGTTCCTCCGGCAGCACCGGTTCGGCAACATGAGAAATTTTCCAGTCGTCCATCTTTTCGCGGATCAATTCAAATGCCGCTTCCGGCTCCACCGCGCCGACGACCACCCAGAAACAGCGCTGCGGAGTGTAACGCCGTTCATAATATTCGGTCATCATTCCGCGCGTGACGCCGGCGATCAGTTCCCGGTAACCGATGATCGGATGCCGCAGCGGGCTGACCTTGAAGATTTCCCGCATCAGCGATTCGAACAATTGCCGATCGGGATTGTCGCACCCCATGTCGCGTTCGCGCAGAATCACCTCCCGTTCCGACGCGAAGCGCGCCTCGGGAAATTCCGGCGTGCGCACCATCGCACTCAACACCTCCACCGCAGAGGCCAGATGACGCCCCGAAAGATGTGCGTGATAGACCGTATGACCGTAACTGGTATACGCATTCATGCTTCCGCCGAGGCGGTCAATCCGATCCGCCGCCGCCGTTCCCGGAAATCCCTCACATCCCTGGAAAAGCATGTGCTCGAGAAAATGTGACAACCCGCAACCGAGAAACTCTCCTTCGTGAATACTCCCGCTTTGAATGTAACACTCCACCTCCACCGCGCTTCCCGGCTGCGGAAGCACGAAAATACGCACTCCGTTGGCCAGCGTTCTGGAAACCACTCCCGCGTAGAATTTCATTCGCAACGGTCCTCTCCCATGCTCTCTCAATCGATTTTCGGCAGCGTCTTCGCCGTCGCGGCTGCATTCTCCTCCGCCGCCTGCGGCACGTCATAAAGTGGGAAATCACAATTGAAATCCTCCGGATGATCGTCCGGCGATGCGGCCAGCAATCCGGCGCCGATCAGCAGATAAACCACCGTGCCCACATCATTCGCACTGCGCAATCCCCAGGAATCGAGCACCTCTCCGGCAAGAACGCCGTACTGCTGCTTTGCGTAATCCCTTACTCCGGCCAGCAATTCCCGCGCCGAAACATGCCGGTGCGAACCGAGCCGGTCAACCGTGAACGTCACCGCGTCCGCCACGAAGCGGTAGGCTGCTGCCTCGTATCGCGGCTCCTCATCAATCAGACCGGCGATCTTTTTCTCCATCGTGGCTGTATCCATATTTTCACACTCCATTCCTCATTCCGCCACCGGACGCGAACTTTTTCCCCGTACCAGGGAACCGGGATCCTGATTGAGATATTCCACCAGTTCAGTCATCGCATCCAGCGCGCGGTTCAATTTAAAGAGCGTCACGCCGAAATTTTCGCTCCCGGCAACCAGCGATGCGGCAGCCTCCCGGAATGCCGCACTGCTCTCCGGAATCTTCGCCTCGCGCGACTCCCGCTTCCACTGTTCGCCCAGTTCCCGAATCATCGTCAAATCCGCCTCAAGCAGATCCATCAACCGCTCCAGTCGCTCCTCATTGATCACTCCGGCGATCGTCCGGCTGGTCGACTGCAGATCCAGTGCGGCGCCGTTGACCCGTTCGATCATCGACTTCAAGGCCGGATCGGAGAGTAGACCGGACAATTCGCTGAAACTCCGCTCCAATCCGTCGGAAATTTCTTCGAAGCGAACCCGCGAAATTCGATCGAGCGACGTCCCGATCGCCTTGAGAATGTCGTGGAACGACGACGGAACCGCGGGAATGAACAATTGATCCGCATCGTCATCATCCAGCGGTTTTTCCGGCAGTGCCTGACCCGGCGTCGCGTAATAATCAAAATCGATATACCGCAATCCGGTTATTCCGGTATATTCCAGACGGCAACGCATTCCCTTCTCCAGCTCCGACTGGAAGAACCGGTTGAAGTCCGCGATCTGCTGCCGCCGCCCTCCTTCGTCGACATTTACGAAATGATCGAGGCCGATTTCCATATTGACCTGCACAAGTTGATCGGAAACCCGGATGATGATCTTCGATACCGTCCCGATTGCCACTCCGCGGTATTTCACCTCCGATCCCACCGACAGCCCCTGCACAGATTCGGCGAAATAGGTGCAGACCGCCGCCTTGTGCGAGAAAGCATCCGACAACCCGAGAAAGAACAGCATCCCCAGCAGAAATACCACCCCGCCCAACACAAACAATCCAAGACGGAAATTCCGACCGGCATCTTTCATTTTTCCTCCGCCTCCGTCCTTTGGCTTTTCTCCCGACGACGCTCAGCACCGCGAAAACCGCCGCGATTCAGAAAGGCGCGCACCCACGCGTTCTCCGAATGTTCGCGCAATTCAAAGGGATCTCCTTCCGCCGCAATTGAACGGCTCTTCTTATCAAGCATCACCACCCGGTCGGCAATCGTGAACACGCTGTCGAGTTCATGCGTCACAACCACCACCGTCGCTCCGTACTGGTCGCGCATCCGCAGAATCAATTGATCCAGTTCCGCCGACGTAATCGGATCGAGTCCCGCCGACGGTTCGTCGAAGAACAGCAGTCGCGGATTGAGCGCCATCGCCCGGGCCAGTCCGGCGCGTTTGCGCATGCCGCCGGAAAGTTCCGCGGGCATGTAACTTTCCAACCCCTCCAACCCGACGAGCTTGAGTTTCTCTGCGACCACCGCGGCAATCTCGGCCCGGCTCATTTGCGTGTACTCCTCCAGCGGCAGCGCCACGTTCTCTCCGAGCGTCATCGAGCCGAAAAGCGCACCTCCCTGATACGTCACGCCGAAGTGGCGCATCAGTTCCTGTTTCTCCTCCTCGTCGGCACGAACAATGCTGCGGCCGAAAATTTCAATATCTCCGGCCATCGGCTCATACAATCCAATGATATGTTTGAGCAGCGTGCTCTTGCCGCATCCCGAACCGCCCATGATGCAGAAAATCTCACCCGGTCGCACGTCGAATGAAATGTCTTGAAGCAATACTTTCTCCGTTCCGTAACCGACCGTCAGATTCCGCACGGAAATATCAGGAGTCTTCCCGCTCTGCTGAACCATTCTTCCCTCCGCCTCAATATCCGATGAAGGAATACAATATCGCAATGACCGCATCGGCGATCACCACCAGAAATATCGAACTAACTACCGCGCTGGTCGCCGCACGCCCCACACCCTGCGCATCCGCCGAGGAACGAAATCCGCAATAACAGCCCGCCAGCGTAATCAGCACCGCAAATACCATGCTCTTGACCACCCCCAGCAGAAACGTTACCGAATCAAGCACTTCCATCGTTCTTGAACAATACGCCGCCATCGGAAGATCCAATACCGTCACGCCGACCGTCAGCCCCCCGACGATCCCGGCAAAATCACCGAACACCGTCAAAACCGGCAGAGCAATCAGCATCGAGAGCATCTTCGGCAGCACCAGATAGGCGGCAGGCGAAATCCCCATCGTCTCCAGCGCGCTGATCTCTTCATCAACCTTCATCGTGCCGATCTCCGCCGCGAACGCCGAACCGGCCCGCCCGGTGGCGATCATCGCCACCATCAACGGTCCGAATTCCTTGAGCACGGAAAACCCGACCAGATCCACCACGAAGATCTCCGTTCCCACCTTGCGCATCTGCAACGCCGCCTGAAACCCGAGCACCAGCCCCATCAGATAACAGATCGCCAGCACGATCGGCAGCGAGCGCGCCCCGCAGAGGTCCAGATAATAAAGAAATTCTCGGCGACGCAATCCACGCCGATGAAACAAATGCGGAAAGACGCCGGCAACACGCCCGATAAACACCACTGGCTCCCGAAACGTTTCCACGACTTCCCGCATGCCGATCATTTTCAAACCAGCCTCCCGCCGTTGTTCTCCGCCGTCTTAATTTATTCTCCCGCCGCCGCTCCATCTCCCGCCCGGAAATGGCCTTCCCCGTCAGAACATCCGGAACTGCTGCCGCGTCTGGCGCTGCTGCTGAACCTTCACCTTCGGTTCCTCCAGATACAGCGAATACCAGACATCGCCGAGGTTGGCGTTGCTGAAATGCTTCTCCTTGCCGTTGACCAGACGGGCGTGATTTTCAAGCAGCGTCGGATTGTCCGAAGATTTCCTTGCATCAACCAGCGCGGCCAGCGCCTTCTCCTTTTCGCCGCACTTCAACTTCATCCACGCGTAGGTCAACGCGGCAAGCGCGCCGTCCTCGCCCTTGAGCCGCGCGCACTTCTTCAGGTAGAACCGATCCAGTCCGGGGTCGTTCCGCCGGTAAAGCCGCACCAGCTTGATGAGCAGCGAACGCGAATCCGCCAGCAGGCATTTCGGCAGCAGCGCATCGACCTTGTCGAAGTCGCGCAACTGAAAATAAAGCTGCATACGCATCGTATTAACCTGCTTTTTCAGCAGCCAGTTCCATTTGTAGAACTTCTCGAACTGTCCGGTCGCCTCCAGCGTTTTCATGACGGCGTCATGCTGAATATTCTCCAGCGTCTGCTGCATCATGCGCACATTGCCGTTCGGACGCTGCTGAAAAACCGTCATCTGCCGGTTGATCTTCACTTGTGCCGCGCGCATGATCTCTTCCAGATTGCGGTTGACCACCGCGACCTTTTTCCGAATCAGAAGCGCGATCACCACCTGTGCGATGAGAAATACGCCAACCCCGCAGACCACACCCCAGACCGGCCCCAGGTCGCGACTGGTCACGTACCATATCGGAAGACCGATCACAAACGATATCAGCATCGAAAGCATCTTACAACTCCATCCTCACTCTTCGGTTATTTCCGGCGCCGACGCTGTTTGGCGCGTTCCTTTTTCGCCAGTTTCGCCAGACGCTTCTTATGCTCCTGTTCCTTCTTCGAGATCGGAGCCGGACCGCCGAGCAACCCGCCGAAGGTGCCCGGCGCCGCATTTTCCGGCAGTGGAGCGCCCGACATCAGACGCCCGAGCATACCGTTGTGTTTCATCATCTTGCGCATGGTTTCAAACTGTTTGACCAGATTGCTCACCAGTTCGACCGGCACCCCGGCGCCGCGGGCGATACGCTTCTTGCGCGAGAAATCCATCAGATCCGGATTCGCGCGTTCCGCCTTGGTCATCGACAGAATGACCGCCTCCATACGCGCAAAGTGTTTCGGATCGACTCCGGAGAGCATGCCGCTCAACTGCCGCCCGCCGGGGAGAAATTTCAAAATGCTCTCCATGCCGCCGAGTTTGGAAATCTGCCGCAGCTGCGACAGAAAATCATCGTAGTCGAACTGGTTCTTGCGCAACTTCTCCTGAAGTTTCTTCGCTTCAGCTTCATCGATCTCCGCCGCCGCCTTCTCCACAAGGGAGACCACGTCGCCCATTCCGAGAATGCGTCCGGCCATGCGCTCCGGATAAAACACCTCCAGCGCATCGAGCTTTTCGCCCATACCGATGAATTTCACCGGACAGCCGGTCACCTTGCGGATCGAAAGCGCCGCACCGCCGCGCGCATCGCCGTCGAGTTTGGTCAGAATGAATCCGGTCAGGTCCAGCGCCTTGTGGAAATGTTCCGCTACGGAAACCGCCTCCTGACCGAGCGCCGCGTCCGCCACCAGAAGCACTTCATCCGGATGAACCGCCTGCCGGATCCGCACCAGTTCCTGAACCATGCTCTCGTCGATCTGCAGCCGCCCCGCGGTGTCGATGATCACCACGTCGACATTCTGGCGCGCCGCCTGTTCCACGGCATTCATCGCGATCGCCGCCACGTTGACGCTGGTGCGTTCGGCGTGAACCGGCACATTGATCTCACGGCCGATGATTTCGAGCTGATCGATCGCGGCGGGCCGGTAAACGTCGCCCGCCACCAGCAGCACCTTCTTGCCGTCCCGGCGCAGTTTCAAGGCGAGTTTTCCGCTGGTGGTCGTTTTGCCGCTGCCGTGCAGACCGGCGACCATGATTACCGACGGGTGCGACACCAGATTCAATTCGGACGCGCCGCCGCCGAGCAGTTCGACAAGTTTGTCGTGAACGATTTTGACCACCTGCTGCCCCGGCGTAACGCTCCGGACAACGTCCTGCCCGATGCATTCGCTGCGCACCGCTTCGATGAATTCGGTCGCAATTTGCAAATTGACGTCCGCATCGAGCAGCGCCAGCCGGATCTCCCGCATCGCATCGGCGATGTTGCCTTCGGTGAGGGTGCTCTGTCCGCGCAATTTGCGAAATACGTCGTGAAGCTTGTCACTCAGAGATTCAAACATACTGAGATTTATCCTTTATTTTACCTTATTAAAACAAAACATAACATTTTAATATATCGTCCCGAAAGCGTAACTTCAAGAGCCTGCAACAACGTTCCCGCGATATTTCCGGAATGTTTGATTGCTTTTTTCCGCCCGCATGGTAAATTAAGCACCGGACTCTTAACACCAATCAACCATAATCGAGGTTCATCATGCGAAGCGACATCATGAAGAAGGGCCCGGAACGGGCACCGCACCGCGGCCTGATGCGGGCAACCGGCATCAAACGTGAAGATATCGATAAGCCGTTCATCGGCGTCTGCAATTCCTACACCAACATCGTCCCCGGCCACTGTCATCTCCGGGAGGTCGGCCGCATCGTCTGCGACGCGATCCGGGAAGCCGGCGGCGTTCCCTATGAATTCAACACCATCGCCGTCTGCGACGGAATCGCCATGGGCCACAGCGGCATGAAATATTCCCTCGCCAGCCGCGAAATCATCGCCGACAGCGTCGAAACCATGGGAACCGCGCACCCCTTCGACGCCATGATCTGCATTCCGAACTGCGACAAAGTGGTTCCCGGCATGCTGATGGGCGCGATGCGGCTCAACATTCCGACCATCTTCGCCTCGGGCGGCCCGATGCGTTCGGGAGAGCCGCGCACCGCAGGCGGCAGCCGTACTGACCTCATCACCATTTTCGAGGGGGTCGCCGCCAACCGCATCGGAAAAATGAGTGATGCGGAACTTCAGGATCTGGAGTGCACCGCCTGCCCGGGACCCGGTTCCTGTTCGGGGATGTTCACCGCCAACAGCATGAACTGTCTCTGCGAAGCGCTCGGCATCGCCCTTCCCGGCAACGGAACCATCGCCGCAGATTCGCCGGAACGAATCGAATTCTGGAAGAAGGCCGCCCGGCGCGCCGTCGAACTCGCGAAAATGGAAAACCCGCCGCGGGCACGGGATTTCGCCACGCCCAGAGCATTCCAGAACGCACTGGTGCTCGACATGGCCATGGGCGGCTCCTCCAATACCGTGCTGCACACGCTGGCCATCGCCAACGAAGCCGGCGTCCCGTTGAGCTTGAAGAAACTTGATGAGATTTCGGCGGCCACTCCGAACATCTGCAAACTTGCGCCATCGGTCTCCTATCACATCGTCGAAGACTGCCACCGGGTCGGTGGCATCATGGCGATCCTCAAGGAGATCAGCAAGGTTCCGGGACTGATCGACGGTTCCGCGCCGACGGTCTCCGGCAAGACGCTTGCCGAACAATATTCCGCCGCCCCGGATCCGGACGGCACGATCATCCGCCCGCTCGCAAACGCCTACAGCGCCAAAGGCGGTCTGGCGATCCTCTTCGGCAATCTCGCAGAGAAGGGATGTGTGGTTAAGGCTGCCGGCGTCGCCGAATCGATGCTGACCCATCGCGGACCTGCGGTGATCTTCGACAGTGAGGAAGAGGCCGGAGAAGGCATTCTCGCCGGCAAGGTCAAACCCGGCGACGTCGTCGTCATCCGTTATGAAGGACCCAAAGGCGGTCCCGGCATGCAGGAGATGCTTGCGCCGACGAGTTACATCATGGGGCGCGGCCTCGGCGAGAGCGTTGCGCTGATTACCGACGGACGCTTTTCCGGCGGCACCCGCGGCGCCTGCATCGGGCACGTCAGCCCGGAAGCGGCGGCGGGCGGCTTGATCGGGCTGGTCGAACCCGGCGACATCATCGCGATCGACATTCCGAATCGCACCATTACGCTCGAAGTGCCGGATGCGGAAATCGCCCGGCGGCGCGCCAACTGGAAGCCGCGCGAACCGAAGATCAAAACCGGCTATCTCGCGCGTTACGCCGCGATGGCCACCAGCGCGGATACCGGCGGCGTTTTGAAGGTCAACTAAGTTCCGGAAATCCGACAGGATCCTCCGGACATGCCGGACACTGGCCGGGGGCATTTCTTCCGTTCTTCTCCCCGCTTGAAAATTTCAGAATTTACAGTATAGTATTATATTACAAACATTTATATCGAACATGAGGTTGGACGATATGAAAAAAATTCTGTACCTTTCGCTTTTCTCCGGCTCGGTTCTTCTCCTTGCCGCATCCGCGGCATGGGCCGGCGGTTACATCTGTCCGTCCCCGGCGGCGGAGCGTGTCGGCAACTGCGACGTCTGCCGCGCGGCATTCGATTCCTGCGACCGCGTCGCCGTCTGCCAGACCTGCCATGCGGAATACCACTGCAATGACACCAGCTGGAATTGTGACGACAGCCACTACTCTCATCACGCCGCGAAACGGCACTGCCGGGAACGCGGTCACATGGGACATGGGCGACGCTATTGCCGTTAACAGTATTGCCGAATTCGGCCGGAAATCAGAGGAATCATGAAACACGCCCGATTGGATTTCGCCTCCGTGCCGTCTGCCGCGCAGCGGGAAGCATGGCGGCAGACCGCGGAGACGCTGCGGCCGGTGCTGCAGCATAAAACCGTATCCCCCGTATCGATGGTCGAACAGCTCCACGATCCCGACGCCTGGCAGGGAATACGGGTCATTCCGGTCGCCGCGGCAGCGGAACTGCCGAACCGGAGATGGAGAAAAGGCGACTCCTTCATTCTGGATTTCGGAGAACACCATGTCGGCTATTTCATCTTCGCGATGCGTATCGCCGGCTGTTACTGCGACTCGCCGGTTTCGCTCCGATTTCTGGCGGCGGAACTGCCGTTTGAACTCGCTTACAAAGCGGAGAATTTCAAGGGTTCCTTAAGTCAGGCCTGGGTGCAGGAGGAATACGTCAAAATCGACGAACTGCCCGGATCGATCCGGCTTCCGCGCCGCTATGCCTGCCGCTATCTGCGCGTTGACGTTCTCGCCACGCCGGACACGCTGGTTTTCGACCGAATCGAATTCGATACGGTCGCCGCGGTCAATGCGCTTCCGGAAACGCCTTCCTCTCTTTCCGGCATCGAGCGGGAAATTTACCTGACCGGATGCCGGACGCTGCGCGACTGCATGCAGAGCTGTTTTGAGGACGGCCCGAAACGCGACCGCAGACTGTGGCTCGGCGATCTCTATCTGGAGGCGAAGGTCAATGCCGTGACGTATCGGCGGTTCGATCTGGTCGAACGGTGCATTTATCTCCTGGCGGCAAACGTCGATGAACATGGAATGCTTCCCGCGTGCGCCTTCGAAAACAGCAACATTCAGACGAATTGTTACATTCCGGACTACGCACTTTTGTTTCCGGCGCTGCTGCTCGAACATTACACGGCGTGCGGCAACCGGGAAATCGTCGAGGAATTTTACCCGCTTGCCGTCCATCAGGCGGAATTGTTTCAAACGTTTCTGCAGGAGGAGGAGTGTCTCCTGAAAAAGGCGCCGGGATACTGGTTCTTCGTCGACCACGCGCCGGGACTGGAGAAGGATACGGCGGAATACTGCATCTACCTCTTCTCGCTCCGGAATCTTGCGGAACTTGCACGGCTGCTCCACTTCCCGGAGGACGAAGCGCGTTTCCTCCACGAATACCGGCATTGGCGGGAACTCCTCCGCGCCCGGACCATCGATCCGGGAAACGGGATGCTGCGTTCCGGCGTCACCGGTCAGATTTCCGAGGCCTCCCAGATCTGGGGCGTGCTCTCCGGCGTCTTCACGCCCGGAGAAGGACGGCACGCGCTGAAGAGAATGGAGGAACTTGCGGAAACGGTTCGCTCCTGCAACCCCTATTTGTATCATTATCTTCTTGAAGCATATCTGGTCTGCGGTGAAGAGGAAAAGGCGCGCAAACTTATTGACGATTACTGGGGCGGAATGATCCGCCTGGGAGCGGATACCTTCTGGGAGGTGTTCGATCCCTCCGGCACCGCCCCGGTGCTGTACGGAGACATTTATCTTGTCAGCGCCTGCCACGCATGGAGCTGCACTCCGTGCTTCTTTCTGCGGCGGTGGCACGACGCCGACAGCGGAAACGCGTCGTTCCCCTCCCCGATTCCATCAGTTCAGTAAAAACGCCTGACGCCGACGGCCACCACGACCCGGAATATTTTTTCCGGGAGGAAGCGGAACGTTTACAAAACCGTTTCGTCCTGCCGACTCCGGTTCCACAATTTGCTGTCGAACTCGGCGCGGCGGCTGGGACAATTCCTGCGGTGACACAATTGACAGGCGGCAAAATCGTGTTCGGCCGCGAAGAGAATCCCGGAGGCGCTTTTGTAAGGCAGCATCAGCAATGATTCGGTCAACGTCACACCGATCAACTCCGTCACCCGCCCCTTGAGCAATTGATTGAAAAGTTTGGATTGTTCGCTCAACGGCCAGACGTCGGCGTCACCGGAGCCGGGCGCCATGCCGACCAGTTTCGGAATGCGGCAGCGGCGACTGATTTCACGATGCAGAGCGCCGATGGCCTGGCGCAGAAGTTCCATGCGCAGCTCTTCCAGCCAGAATCGTTCTAATGGCTCCAGTGAATCTTCCAGAGCCGCCGTCTCGGTGCCGCAGGTGGCGCAGTAGGCGAAAAGCCGCCGTCGGCCGCCGAGCTGTTGCGCCATGACCCGGCTTTTGAGGGCGACGCCTTCAACGATGACTTCATCACCGGAAACGGCATCAACCGTACAGTCGCGGAAAACCGCTTTGGGAGAAGCGATCGTTTCGACCTTCTTCAGCAGCGTTTCCCACGCGCAACATAATTCGGCATCCTCTTTCTCCAGATGCACACGACCGGCGAGAGCGGTTCCATTGAGCTGAAACGCAATGGAATCCAGCACGATAAGCGTTTGCTCCTCCATAGATGGTGATCCCGAAAAAATAAACTGTTTTTTGAAATATGATTTTATTCCAGACTCATCCAGTTGAAGTGGATTTTGCCCGACTCTTCCAGCAGCCGGAACGCCAGCGCTTCCAGTGGTTTTATCGTCACGGAATGGAATACCAGCGATATGAAAAACTCCCCCGAAGCCGGCGGCCGGGTCGGAATCAATTCCATGATGATGGATTGATTCCGGCGCGGCGACACGACGGTTCCGATTTCACTCTGAAGAAAAACAGCCGCATGCAGAGAGCTCACGGCTGCGTCGCAATTCAGGGAAAATTGAGTGACGTCACGAAAACTGAGCTTGAAAGCGATATTGACATATTCCCCATTCTCGTTTTCGAAGTTCGGGCAGTTGAGAACCATCGAAAAGGTACGGTTTTCGATATCAAACTGAAACGTCTCAATTTCGCCGTCATGAAAGGCGCCGCCGTAAAAATATTTGATCAGATCCGGTTCCAGATACTCACGGTATTTCCTGAGATGTTCCTCATACTTCCTCTCGCAAAGTTCGCAGCCCGGCTCAGGAAAAAGTTTCTTTCTGATCTTGAACATCAATCGACCCTCAAATGATTGTTCCGCCACCTCTCTCCAACTGTAGGACAAGCTTCATTACCGCGGCGGCAATGAAGCTCGTTTCCATTACTATAATTCCAGACTTATCAATTACAAGCGTCTTCCGGAACAGATTCTGGCTCTGCAATAAATTCTCCGAATCTGTGGAATACCCTGAAATGCAGGGGATATATACCACTCCGGAAACTCCGGATTGCTTCAGCGAAACGCCATACGATCCGGAACGGCTCTTATTTCAAAACGTGAATCGTCAGTTGAAAACGCTTCAAGTTTCTCCATACATGCAATATCGCTTTACTGCGTTGAGCCGCCGGACGCCCCTCTTCGCCAACATGAAAATTTCTGAAAATCCGGTTCCTCCTCAAACGAATCCCCGCACTTGCAATCAACGACAGTTGTGGTATAGTAACTTTCAGAACGTCGATGCGATCTTTTCTGAAGAAAATTGTCCGAATCGAAAGGAGCCCGGCAATGAATACTCGAGATGCGACGCAACCAATGATACGCAAAGTGGTTAAGATTTTGTCATCCTCCCTGGCCGGTCTGCTGTATTTGATTTTGCTTGCCGTCGCCGCGAACAGCTTCTATCAAAGTGATCTCCTGTTGTTCGGACCGGAACAAATTGCGGGAGCAGCGAACGTCGGCTATCATGCTGACGGGAGTTTCTATTATACCAATCCCCTTGCCATGCTTTTCCGATACCTCGTTTATCTGCTTTTCCTTGGCGCGCTGACGTGGGCGGCCGCTGTAGGCTGTGAACCATTCCTGCGGTTGCATTTATTTTCCCGTTTCGCGGCATCCCCCGAAAGGATGCGGCGATTATTGCTTGCCTGCGTCTTTTGCGGTATTTTCATCGGCATCGGAACCGGAATCTTCGTCTGGGCGTCCCGTCAGGATGCGGAACTCTGGCGCAATGTCAACACGTGCCATTCCGTGGCACAATACGAAAAGTGCCTGGGAAAAGCAAGATATCATACTCCGAAAGCCGATGAGGAATTTTTTGAACAATTTGTCCGGAACCGCCGGATGTGTGATCGGGAATTTGCTCTGGGGAAAGAGGTATATGTCTTCAGCTCCAGTTGGCCGTTCCGCCGTTTTTTCGTCTGTCTGGAGAATGGGCGAATCGGCAAAATGACCTGGTGCGGCGGTTGGTAAAGCGCAGGCGTCGTCTGATTTCTCCGTTTTCTGACGGCGTGCAGGAGAAGAATACATGCCTTTAAATATTTTCCGGACAAGGAAAAGGAAGTTGTCATGGCGGAAAGAATGAAGATCGTGAAGCAGACGAGGCCTGGAGGCCCTCTGATCGTTCAAGCTGCAGTGATTCTTTTCCTGTTGCTCTTCCTCGGTGGAATCTATATTGCATTGTATCATGGGAACGCGGCCTTTCGCGCCCGGCTATTCGACACCTGGTGGCTGTGGGTGCTTCCCGGCCTGCCCGCAATATGGGGATTATGGCTTGTCGCGGATTTCATTGTCACTTTTCCAGCAAGGCATCGCCGATTGCTGTTGATCGACTTTCAAGTCGATGAAGAAAAGGAGCTCATCCAGATCGCATTCAAGCTTGACGGCTTCCCGAAAGTGCCGGTGCCGACAGAAATGTTAGCGGCGGGATATCAGTTGATCTATGGGAAAGGAGGCCCGCCGATCCGTTTCAAGTGTCGGCAGACGATTATTTATGATCCCGCAGGAGATTTATACAAAATCACGCTCAACGCGGCCGGGTTTCTCATGAAAATCAAAGAGGTGTTTATTTTTGTAAAACAGAAAAGGCTGCTGCCGTTTCACTGCATTTACAAAGTTCATCGTTTCCCATATGATTGGCGCAACCCGCGCTTTTGATTCATGTTTTTTGGAAGATTTGACTTTTCGTTTTTTGAGAATTATGTTAGTATGAAATTTCGTCACGCCGCCGGACGTGGTCATGCCGGAATTTTTTGTCAGACGGATTGGATTACGGGATGTGTTCTTTTAAGGGGACGCAGTTCCGCGGGAGAGTAACCATCAGACAGGAGGGACGGAAAATGCGCAACAAGAGATTCGGAACACTGGCTGCTGCAATCGGAATTGCCATGATCTGCGGCGGCTGCGTGAGTTATCACCGGGACGCCGGCGTCGATTACCTGAAACGTCCGGAGTCGATCGGGCAAGTTCCCTATATGACCCAATACAGCGTGAGCAATCAACGGATTTCGGACAAGGGCTCAGCTTCCGTGCTGTTCTGGGTCTTCCAGTTCTCGGACGGGAAACACTGCCAGCTCAATCCCAATCCGAATCTCTCGTTTCTGAGCATGCTCTGGGAATTATTGTCCCCCTCGCAGAAAGCAGTCCGCAATGCCAAGAGCACCGCACTTTACAATGCCTGTGAAAACAATGAGGCGGATCAAATTCTCGGTGCGACGTTCGACTACAAAATTACGGATTTTCTATTTTTCACCAAAGTCGAATGTACCGTCAAAGGCTTCCCCGCCAGTGTGCGCGGCGTGGAACTTCTGCAACAGAAACCGGTCATTCTGAATGAGTGGCAGAAGATCGAATACTACTCCTCCCCCGAAGAACCGAAAGTTTATTCCGGGCCGGAACAGGCCGTATCACCGGGAATTGCCGGCAAATAAATTTGAGAATTTGACGGAATTTGCCTGAATTCTCCCATCGGCCATTGATGAAAAGCCGGGCGGAAGAAGGAAACTCCTTTGAGGAGGGTTCTTTCCTTCTTCCGTTTTTCTTTATCTTAAGCTGTTCGAACGACTTTGATTCAGTCCGGTTGGTGTACTGCCTGGGCTGGATCAAGGCAACCTGAAAAAGCGGGATGACAATTTAAAGGAATTCGTGCAGATTCTCTACGGAAAACCATTCGTTTAAACAAAATGCGCCACCACCGCAGAGGGCGTTTATTTTTCTTTCTCTTCAGCGATCCGGCGTCTGAGCCGAACCCACTGCGATCTTCTTTTCTCTTCCTCGTATTTTCTCTTTTCCCCCCGAGAAAATCTGATTGGAGGCGTCTCTCTGCCGTCGGCTCCGAAAATAAAACTTATCCACATCAGAACCGAGTACAGCATACTGCAAACGATGAAGTAATATGCGATAATGGTGAATAGCCTGTTTGTGGTTTCGTCAGAATAGGTGGCGAAATAGAAAAGCAGGAGCCCTCCAGAAATCAGAATGATGAGCGGACTGAGGATCGTACTGAGTTTCCAGTGTTTTTTTAAGTTTGAATATGTGAAGAAGAGTGCTGCCGCCACCAGAAATATATTTATCCCGATAGAAATATAAAGCCTGACCGTGACCAGATCCCCGCCCGTACCCATCCCCTGCTCAAGCCCTAAGGAAACAAGAAGGCCGTACGCCAGAATTGCTCCAGACGTTAAAACCTGAAACGCCTTTACGAGTCCGGTAAAACGAAAAGACATAATCAAAAAAATCAATTCGTGAAGAAATATGGTCAACACCAGAAATGCTTCACTTCGGACCAGCGGCACCAGGAGCGACGCCACGCCAAACAATGCCGATGCCGTTGAAATTGCCGCAGCGTTTTTCAAGAAACCAAGCCGCCAGGCGGGCGCCAGGCGTAACAGGAACAAAAATAATATCAGCAGCGACAGCGCAAGATTATATCCCCAGCTGAAAAAGTTGGTGAAAAAGAACAGTGCCGAGACAAGAATGCTCAATAGAATGTAGATGTCCATATTCAACGCTTCTCCTTCCCCCGGGAACGGAACGCCTTTTCATGAGAAATGGCTGCAACACTCTGAAAATTATTATACTTCGCCATTTCCCGGATTTCAAGTTTCCCAATGGAAAATTCATCCGTTTCACCCGGAAACTGATTTGTTGAAATTTGCAATTTGCAGAAAATCGTATATATATAGACTAAAGAGCGTTTTATTCCCGTTTTCCATGAAGAACTTCATGCCGGAGGAAATTTCATGACCGGGGCGGCGAAAAGAACGGCGGCGTCCGTTGCGACTCATATTCTGATTGCGGCTGGAGTTCTCTATCTGATTTACAATGCGGGCAATTACCTGAGCAATGATTTCTCGTTTTACGAGGGGCTCAACCAACTGGTCATTGATCTTGTTCTCGCACTGCCGTTTTTCGAAATTTATTCCCGTTCTCTGCGGACGAAAACGGATGAAGTTTTATACAAAATCCATGTGACGGCACTCTGCTTCTTTCTACTCCTCATGCATCTTAAAATAATCGTGTTATGGCCGCTTCACTTCCACTCGGATTCTCATTTCTCCGCTGTGCTCTGGAAGGGATATCTTGTTGCAGTCCTTCTGCTGATCGTCGTGTATGCAGTTGATACACTCCTGCGTCCCGGCAGACGGGAAACCGCTGCGGCAAAACTGGTCTGGCCTTTTTTGTATATCGAGGCAACTTTCCTGTTCTGGAACGCATATTCCCCCCTCGCCGGAGATACGATGATCGTCTGGTTCGCAACCTTAATTGCGTATGCAGTCATCACACTGCGGCAAAAAGAACTGCATTGGAGTTCGGCGTTTCTTCCATTGATTCTCTCGGGAAGTGTGCTCGGGGGAGTGTTTTTCTGCTTGTAAATTGCGACCTGCTTCCCATGATGATATGCTCTGCCGACGATACAACAAGAAAAGCGTTGCCCGCCGGCAGAAACTCCGAAGGCGCCCCGCCATTTCACACCATCCGCGGTTCGCCTTCGGTGAAACGCAGTCTCAATCGCGATCCGCTTTCGGATGGATCAGGCAGAAACATCCCGCCGCAACCGCCCCGCCGGCTAAATTGGCCAGAATTGTCAACCAGATATTATTCCATGGGGTAAGCTTCATGCAGGCCAGTCCGATTTCGACGGCCGGATTGAACGCGCCGGCACAAACCGTCCCGCCGACAGCGAAGGCGCCCGCCATCACGGTCCCGCCAATGGCAAGTCCGAAATAGGAGTTGTTCGCCGTTTTCTTGAGCGTGGCAACGCTCAGCACGACATAAGCCAGCGCAAACGTGAAGAGAAATTCCGAAAGCAGCAAATCGTGAATCCGGAAGTTGAACGGCAGCACCGGATTCAGACGATGAGTGAATTCCAGCACAGCCAGAGCACCGACAATTCCGCCGAGCACCTGAGCGAGGATATAGGGAATCGCGTCGCGCTTCGGCATGCCGCCGCGCAACAGCACCGCCAGCGTCACCGCGGGATTGTAATGACCGCCCGAAACCGGACCGCCGGCATAAACCATCACCATCAGGATCGCACCGATTGCCAGCGGCGGAATGACGCCGGAACCATTCAGCGTTCCCGTTGCCCCGATGGTCAATATCAGAAAAAAGGCACCAATGAATTCCACTAAATATTTACGATACGCATTCATAAAAAAAAATCCTGTTTAATTCAAAACCGCAAAAGGAACAACATAACGACTGATGAAATTTCTCCTCAGCAACGTTGTGGCCGCAACTCCTCGGGAGGCAGTCCGGCTCCTCTTCCCGGCGGGCGGCAAGTCTGGATTGGGGTCGCCGCAGAAATTATACTTCCGGGCAAAATCGGATTCAGGAAAAACGAATCCCGCCTGACCGAAATCAGAAGCCACGTCCGCATCAACTCCCAGTCCATCGTATCCGACGGAGTGATGATTTCCATGCAGTGTTCCAGATGACAGGTCGCCTCTTCCGACGGAGAATGCGAGCTGGACGGGCAATTCCAATCCACACCGTTGAAGATCTGCAGCAACAGCAGAAGAACAATGGTGAAAATTGCCCGCCGCCGGCGGCGTTTGAGCTCTTTTCGAATCAAAGCGGTTTTCCTCCACGCCGATCGAAATATGGTCGCGGAAACATTTTCTGCAATCATCAATCCCAGTGACAATATAATCTCAAATCCGGGAATTGCAACCCCGGGAAGAAGATTAGCCCGCTGCTTTTAAACCTGGAACGGTCCTACAACTTCTTCATAACCGGGAGCTCTTCCACACTGCGGATGTAAAAAAAAAACTTGCGCGACGTCCCGGCGGCTCAATACGACAAAACGAAGGAAACAATATTTATCAGGGAAGTTTTCCGCCGGGTGGCGCCAACGGGCATTCTGCCGGGTGGATATCGGGAAAATATTTTGTAACATCTTCTGAATCAGTGGAAATTTCATCATCAACGAAATTGGCGGAATAAAGAATGTTCCCCGCTGAATCACGATACACCGCAAGACCGTTTCTTTCATTGTGCTTCATGGTGTATTCTATCTGATCTCCATTGTCTTTGAAAATGACATATTGTCCGTCAAGAACCGCTTGACTTCCGTCATAATACTCCTGTGCTATACTCCGCACTTTTCCGGAGGCATCCCGTTCAATTGCATAAGTCGTTGATTGTAAATTACAGCCACAAATAAAAACGAAAGAGCAAACAATCAATATTGATGAAATTGCGATCGTTTTAAAGCCGACTCTCCTGTGACGGACGAATATGATCATTGATTGCGCTCGGTCGTTGCGGAGAATGTTGTTTTGATTTTTCATGCGCGTCCTCCGGGGGCCTGGACTATTTTTTGTTGGATGGTCGGAGTAAAGGATCTGCGTTACTATATCACGCGGTTCTACTGATTGCAAATCGCTGAAATGATCCCTGCGGAAATGAAAACAGTATTTTAAGTCAGAACGAACGCAATGGGGACAATCGAAAAATTCCGTTCCGCCGGAGTCTGTCTGTCTGCCGGGTCAATTCTCCCGCTCGACATTCATCGATACGGCAGACAGCAGAGACCTTGAAAAACTTCCTGCTAAATCCGATGCCAATGTTCCCCAATACGCTATTCCAATGTCAGGCGGATCTTTCCATGCGAAGAATATGTCTTCCGCGAAGTGAAATTATTTTTCTTTCGCATGATATATTCTTATCATTCTATACAATGCAGTAATATTAGCGATGAATCCAGCTCCGGCTCCCAAAAGCCAGAGACAAAAAATGCAGCCCTCTACCATCAACCGCCTGGTGTTCTCGGGGGAAGCGGCGCCGTTCAATTCCGGTTCGTCGAGGAACACGGCATGTATTCCCCAAAAGAAACCGGATACTGTTAACAGCAAAAGAAACAACGCAGAACAGCATAATATCAGAACGCTCGAATAAAAAAATATTTTCCCGGTCGTGTTCATTTCAACACCTTCATTACCTTAACCGCGCCATTATTAACTTGCAGGGTTGTTCTATCCTGTCAGAACAGGAATACGGGAATTGTCTCCCCTTGGCATGCGAGTACGCACAATTTTCTGTAATGCGCCCCCCCTCCATTGTCAAGAGTCGTCTCTCAAAACGTACGCAAAACCTCGAACACCTCCAAGCTAATTTATCATACTTACATATACACCTCCGTAGTCAAAACCACCATATCCAAAGAAAAATTCATATGCCGTACTCAACTTACTTGTCATTATTTTTAAATAATTATTACGTGAAAGAAAGATATGATTGCTCTGCAAAGAGTCAAAAATCAAATTACAGAGATCACTGCTCCATACACTTTCAGGCATGAAAATTGCATTCCGAAATAATGAAATCTCCAATAAAATACCAAGTTGTTCAGAATTGGATATCTCAATGACTGAACATAACCTCATAAAATTTTCCGACATTATCGGAAAATTTTGAGCAGATTCAAGCCAGGGATATCGCTTAAAATCCTGTATCCAGGAAGAACTGATTGGATTACGACGCCAATATCCCATATAGATTGATGATCTTCGTTCAGGTTCCGTTTCCGAATCGCATATAAACAACTTAAAATTACTTGTTCCATAGTGATTTATAAGTTCTTTTGCAAGTTCACAATAACTGTCTGAAGAAACGTGAGGATATTCTTCAATTCCAATATAGCTGAAATGAACCTTCTGATGTAACATCACAGCTTGAACACCATGATCAGGAACAACTCTGTCAGATATCGCAAAGCCGTATTGAATTTTTTTAATGTCTTTGGCCATAATAATATTTTTATATCGGGGTGATTCTTAAACCATGGTGGTTCTGAACCTCCGCCAGGACAATGACATCCATCGGGATGGCCTCTGACAGACTCTGTCATGTAAAATGATTTTGCTTATCTGTAAGAAGCCCGACACTTTTCCACAGGTTAATAATTTGTCAGCCAATATAATGCAACATTGTGCATCATACTCAGTCAACAAGAGTTAAGATAGCACGGAGAATTCTGATTGCAAATCAAGAACATTGAATCATAAATCGAACAAACGGCATAGCCGCGTTGTCATTAAAAAAAAACGATTGCCTGCAATTAGGGGTTAAGGAGTGTTTTTCCGACAACGTAAAGAGTTATACAGGTTTCACGTAGTTATTCCATAGCTTCATGATTGCGCCTCTCCCTTAGGTTGGACAATTTTTATTCAAAGATTGGTATAAGGCCCCTGGATTTACTATATTCCGCTGTTTGACGATTGCAAGGATTCAAAAATAAATAATGCTGTTCTGTTGTGGATACAATGTGTTTTCAGCTTCCCGGAACCGAGAGGTGAAAGTAACGCAGGTCGGTCGGTTGCCAAATGGAAAATATGCAAAGACCTTGAACAAACCACGACTCAGATCATTGAAACCCAATGTTCCGGTTACCGCCGAGTATCCCGGATGACAGGCTCCGCCCACAATTAACCTGTTCCTTCCGGAGCTTTCTGGTCGGTCGATTGCCTCAGCGGCGTCGACTTACGTTTGTCATCTGTAATCGTTCAGAAACAAATATGCGCAAAATATCGGACACTATCCTATTATATAACCGTAATATTCTAACATTTTCAAGTAAAGATAGTCCAGAAATAGATCTATAATTCCAATAAATACTAAACCGATTATCATTATGATTGGCCAATATTTACTTTTATAATAATGGTAAAAGCACATACCAACAAGTATATAACAAAGGAAACGAATTCCTGTAACCGGAAGCATAATAAATACCTCGCGACTCACATCGTAAATCGGAACTTCTCTATTATACTTACGACCTGTTTCATAAAGTCTATAGCATATAAACAATATTTGGCCAATAGCAGAACTGATAAGGAAGGAAAAATATAGAGTAATTTCACTCTTATAACTGATTACTTTTTTTTGCATAAAGTAACTCCATTAATAGTTATTGAATAAATATTTGCTCTATGAAATATGCTAAAAATGACGCACCAAGCATTATACTTGAAGACAGGATTATCAAAAGCAATTTTGCTTTGCTCGTTTTCAACTTTTCCAACCAAATTGTTCCCCCAGTCACCGTTGTGACGATGATGAAAATCGTCACTGCACTATAGGTTGCATAATAACCTTTATACCAGATATATCGAGCTCTAAATCGAGATATTAAAATGAGTAAAAAAAAGAAGAAAAAAAGTTTTACATATTTATTCTGGTAAATTTCAGACAACTTATATTGCGAACTATTCATATTATTTCCATTTTTACTTATTTAGAGAGAGGCTGAATGCCCCGACTCCTGAATCATCATAATGAGTCGCTTATGCAAAAGCCAGATGCGAGAAGGAAAAACCTTTTGAGGAAAGGTTCTTTCCTTCTCGCGCTCTTCCTTTTCCAAACCTTTTTGAACCGCCTTGATTCAATTGGTAAACCCATTGAATCAAGGCAAGCTTGAAAAATTGGCACAAAAACAGGGCGAATGCCCGCATCAGTTTCCGGATATTGAATCCGGCTGCCGCAAAAATCACATTCAGCTCATCGCCCAGGCTGCCGCGCAGTTGATTGCGATCCATTCTGTGTTCACTTTTACAATGTCCGATCACCGGTTCAATGGCTGATCGCCGGTTCCACCAGCGGCGGGGAGAACGCGATGCCCGTTTTCGAAATCGATTCACGATTTGAACATCGCACCTGCCTTCATAATTGTGGCCGCGATAACCGAGATCACAAATTGCCATTTCCGGTTCAAATCCAAGGATTTTGGACGCTTGCTGCAAAGCGGATTTCAGAGTATGCCCATCGTAGGGATTTCCCGGATATGCTTCCGCTCCTACGATCCAGTTCGCCTTTGCCGAAGTCACCAAACCCACTTTGGTTCCGAATTCAAATTTCTTATGCGCTTTACCCTTGCCGATGCATTCAACTTGCGATTCATGAATGGAATAAAGCTTCTTTTTATCGCTTTTTTTCTGATTGAAAAGGCGTTCGCCAAGTTCGAGCAGTTTTTGCAGCTCCATGTCTGGGTCAGTCA
>CALXNS010000065.1 GCA_944389815.1 uncultured Victivallis sp.
CGCAAACCAGAGGCGAACATCACCGGTTCGAGCGGTGGCGACTCGATTTTCACCGCCGTGTCCGCGAAACGTTTCTCGCGATCGCGGAGCGTGAACCCGACCGGTTCCGCGTCATCGACGCCGACCGCGACGCCGACGCGGTGTTTCAATCGGTACGGGAGGCGGTCGATGAGCTTATATGAAGAGTGCCGCGCCCGTTATCCGGAACTGCTGGCCCGGCTCGAACACGCCAGAAAAAACGGTCGGCTCACGCATGCGTTTCTGATCCAGGGCGGTTCGGATCGCGAACGGGAAGAATTCACGGTCGCGCTCTCGCAGCTCGCAGCCTGCCCCGCGAGCAAAAACGGACGCCCCTGTTCTGTATGCCGGGTCTGCCGGGAACTTGAGGATGGCTCCTACCCGGAACTTTATACGCTTACGCCGGTCGGAAAAATGTATCAGATCCAGGTCGGAGACCGCGTCAATCCGGAGCCCAATACCCTCCGCCATTTCGAAAATTGCTTTTTTCTAACCAGTATCGCCGATGCGCATCGCAAGATCGGCGTCATCCGCGACGCCGACCGCATGAATGACGAAGCGCAGAACGCTTTGCTTAAAACTCTCGAAGAACCGCCGCCGGAGACGCTGATTCTGCTGACGACCGGCAATCCGGCATCGCTGCTGCCGACCACACGGTCGCGTTGTCAGACGCTGACGCTGCCGAACAACCACTGCGCACTGGAATTTGCCGGGGCGCGGGAGCTTTTCGACGCGCTCTGGAAGTTGTTCTTCGAATCAGAAGGGGATCTTGCCCGGGTCGAGGAAGGGGCCGGGGTATTGATCCGGACGGCCGGTTCGCTCAGCGCCGACGCCGCGGGAAAAATCGAGCGCGACTGGGAATCGCGCATGGCTTCGGCCGCCAGAGCCGGAGACCCCGCGTTGGTCAAGCGACTGGAAAAACAACGGCAGAACATGGCCGACGGAGCGTACATGAAGGAGCGCTCCCGATTTCTTGCGGCAATTCATGCGTTCTGCGCGCAGCTGTTTCTGCTGTCGCAGCACGCCGATTTCGCCGACCTGCCCAACCCGGAGTGTTTCGACGGGCATGAGGTCCCGAAGGAAATCTCTCCCGAACGGGCGGCGCGAGCGCTGCATGAGGCCGAGGAGCTGCTGTTCACTCTGAGGTTCAACGTCAGTGAAGAACTGGCGCTGCGAACCTTCGCCGTCAATCTGGCATCAAAAGGCCGATGAGGCAAAAAAAAGAAGGAAGGGATTTTATTCGAACGATGAAAAAGAAACTCTTTGGAACCGACGGCATCCGCGGACGCGCCAACTCCTATCCGATCACGCCCGAACTCGCACTTCTGGTCGGCAAAGCGACGGCTAAAGTGCTCGGTGCCGGCGGCACTCACCGCCGCGTCGTGCTCGGCAAAGACACGCGCATTTCCGGATACATGCTTGAAAACGCATTAACCGCCGGACTTCTCAGCATGGGAATGGACGTACTCGCCGTCGGACCGATGCCGACTCCGGCGGTCGCCCACCTGACGCGGTCGATGGGAGCGGCCTGCGGAATCATGATCACCGCCAGTCACAATCCGGCAGCCGACAACGGCATTAAGATTTTCGCCGCCGACGGATTCAAGCTGCCCGACGATGTCGAGCTGGAAATCGAAAAACAGATCCTCTCCGACGAAATCAGTTCCGAACACGTTCCCGGCGACGCCATCGGCAAAGCTTATCGGATTGAAGACGCCCGCGGGCGTTATATTGAATTTGCCAAGAGTTCGATCCGCAATTTGAGTTTGCGCGGGCTGAAGATCGTTCTCGACTGCGCCAACGGCGCCGCGTATTCGATCGCGCCGTTGATCTTCCGCGAACTCGGCGCGGAGGTCATCGAACACGCCGTCAAACCCGACGGCTTGAACATCAACGACAACTGCGGCGCTCTCCACCCGGAGAATGTCGGACGCCTCGTTCTCGAACATCACGCCGATGTCGGCATCGCGCTCGACGGCGACGCCGACCGGGTGATCTTCTGCGATGCATCCGGCAACGTCGTTGACGGCGACCGGATCATCGGCATGGTGGCGCTCGATTATCAGAAGAACAACAAACTTGCCGGCAACGCCGTCGTCGTCACCAGCATGAGCAACCTCGGCCTCCACCGCGCGATGAAACAGGCCGGGATCAACGTTGAAGTCACCGACGTCGGCGACCGTTACGTCATCGAACGGATGCGCGAGGGGGCGTTCAACATCGGCGGCGAACAATCCGGCCATCTGATTTTCATGGATTACGCCACCACCGGTGACGGCATCCTCTCGGCGCTCCATGTGCTCAAATTGATGATCCGCACCGGCAAACCGCTCGCGGAACTGGCCGCATTCATGACGGTCTTTCCGCAGGAGCTCCGTTCGTTTCCGGTCGCGCGCAAGACGCCGCTTGCGGAACTTACCCTCCTGCCCGCGGCCATCGCCGAATGTGAAGCCGCGCTCGGAGACTCCGGGCGGACCATCGTCCGTTATTCCGGAACGGAAAACAAAATGCGCATCCTGGTCGAAGCCGAGAATCCGGACGACGTCGCCCGCTGGATCGAACGCCTGACCGAAACTGCCCGCCGGGAACTCAACTAATCACCAGAGGAGAAGATTTCATGGGAATTGAAGTAATCGAAACCAAAGTCCCCGGTCTCTGGCCGATCACCACCGAATGCGGCGCCATCCGCGTCGCCGGACGGACGATCCGCGAAATGATCCTCGCGACCTTTCCGCCGCTTCCCGATGCACGCCAGATATCGATCCGGGCCGATTTCCTCCCCTCTCCGGCGTGCGCGGCGATGATCGCCGCCGCCACCGGCAACACGGTCATCCGCGACGCCGCCGACGGTACGATCGTTCTGCAGCTCCGGATTCCGGGGCGCGACGGGGCGCCGACGGAGATCCCGATGGACGAACTTTCCAGCCGCATCCGTCATCCGTGGGATCTGCTCGCGCTCAATGAAAAGCTCGTCGGCGCCATGACCGCCAACCGCATCGTCGGCACCGTCCGCAACGGCGCGACGATCGACGGGTTTCTCGAACTCGGCGAAGGCAGCGTCATCCTCCCCGGCGTCTACATCGAAGGCAACGCCGTCATCGGCAGAAACTGCAAGATCGGACCGAATTGTTACATCCGCGGCAACACCACCGTCGGGGATCGCTGTCACATCGGCCAGGCGGTCGAAATCAAGAACTGCCTGATCGGAGAACACGTCAGCGTCGGCCACTTGAGTTACGCCGGAGATTCGGTCATCTCCGACAACGTCAACTTCGGCGCCGGCACGATCATCTCCAATCTCCGCCACGACGGACGCAACCACCGCTGGCTCGAAAATCATGAATTCCTCGACACCGGACGGCGGAAATTCGGCGCGATCATCGGAGAAAACGTTCATACCGGAATCAATACTGCGATCTATCCCGGACGGAGCCTCTCCGCCGGATGCAGCACGGTGCCGGGCGAAATCGTCTCGCATTCGAAGTAATTCAACCCGCACCCAGCCTCGTACCGCGCCTTCCGCAAAGAACGGCGCGGTACGTTTTTTTCCGGGAAAGACAATTTCCGGCCGGGACGTTCAAAGGCGGAAGAGAAGCGTTTCGGGGGGATTCCCGTTACAACGCCGCCTCCGGGGCGGGAAATATTGCAGCAAAATCGATTCCGGCAGCTTCCAGCCCGGAGAGGACTTCCCGCTCCCGGCGACGCATCCGCCGGCGCGGTGCGGGCTCGAGATCATCTTCGCCCGCGCTGTGCAGCAGCCCGTGAACGATATACAACGCCGTCTCCCGGGCATAATTTGAATCGCTTCTGCGGGCGCCTTCACGCCATGCGGCGTCCAGACAAATCAACAATTCGACGGCCGGTTCCCCCGGAAACAGCGACGACGGATCGTCGAAATAACTGAAGGTGATCACATCCGTCGTTCCGACATGTCCGACGAAATCGCGGTTGGCCGCCGCCATGGCGCGATCCCCGACGAACCGGATATTCAAACCCCAGTCAAAATCTCCGGGCAATCCGGCCAGTTCCGCGGCATGCACCACCAGATCCTTCAACAGTCGCCGCGACGGTCGCGGATACCGGCGCGTCTCCCAGGAATAACTAAGTTGCACTTCCATCGGGGAGGGATTCCTTCGGATAACTGATTCGGACATGTTTCATGCTGATCAAGGTGGAAATAAAACTCTGGCGCACCTTCTCCAGTTCCGCCAGGGTGATATTTGACTGATTCAACTGCCCGTCGGAAATGCGCGAATGAAAAATTTCATCCACAACAGTTTCAATTTTCGCCGCGGACGGCTTCTCCAGAGAGCGGCAGGCCGCTTCGCACGCATCAGCCAGGCTGATGATCGCCATCTCCCGATCCTGCGGAAGGCGCCCCTGGTAACGGAATTGCGACTCCAGCACCGGTGCGGCGTTGGGGCGCTTCTCCGCCAGCGCCTTCGCATAGAAGAAACGCACGAGATCGGTTCCGTGATGCTGTTCGATGGCGTCGCGCACCGTCCGGCACATCCGATACTGCCGCGCCAATGCCAGCCCCTCCTTGACATGATCGCGAATGATGATGCTGCTCATTTGCGGATTGAGATCGACATGCTGGTTCGGCGCGCCCATATTATTTTCCGTAAAATATTGCGGCATCGAAAGTTTTCCGACATCGTGAAACAGCGCCCCCGCCTTCGCCTTCAAGGGATTGGCTCCAATTGCCCGTGCGGCATCCTCCGCCAGCGTCGCCACCATCAGACTGTGGAAAAACGTCCCCGGCGCTTCACGTTTCAAACGCTCCATCAGCGGGTGATTGTAATCGCAAAGCACCATCAACGCCATATTGGTACTGAGGTTGAAAACGATCTCAAAGATGAAAATCAAAACCAGCGCCACAATCGCCGTTGCAAACGCATTTGCCAGCGCCAGCGTGGCGGACTGCATCAGCACCTGCCCCAGAATCGGCGATTCCGGATCGAGCAGATTGATATTCAGAATCCACGTCAGCGGAAAAACCGACGCCACGATTCTCAGAAAATACGAACGGTAATTCGTCGCAGAACGCACCGCCAGCGCCGAAAGGGAACAAATCACCATTCCTTTGATCGCCACATCGAACGCACGCTCCGGCGCGAGCATCATCGCCACGATGCTTGACACGAAAAATCCCGCCCCCAGCGCCACCCGGTATCCAAATGTGACCGCCAGCAGCACTGCCACCAGTGAAACCGGAATCGCCTCGCCCACCAGGTCATACGATAAATCGCTGCGTTCGCTCACCAGAAAACGGAAAAACTGCAGGCCTCCATAATTGGCAACCATCGACAATACCACCACCACACCAAGCATCATCGCCCGCTTGTTCACCCGAACCACTTCCGGATGCAAATGATAGAGGTAGAACGCCGCAAAAATGACCAACACCAGACTCCAGGTCATATTCTGACCGAGCACCCGCCACTCCCGATCAACCCGCATCACCTCGCGTTCATGTTGCATATACGCGTCAAGCATCGCCCGGATGGCGGGCGTGACCACTTCATTTTTCGTGACCAGCGGCTCTCCGCGATTCTTCTGAACCAGTACCGGATCGAGCCGCGCGAGCGCCTGCTGCTGATTTTCGGCGCTTTTCACCTTATCTTCGATCAGATTGCCGCCGTTTCCAAGCAGTTTTCCGGCCAATGCGGTCAATGCGCGCAGCAGATCGGCGTTCTCCGCGCCGGGGGGATAATAACGCAGAATCGATTTCGCCACCAACGACGCCGCCGTTGTGGAATCCGGTTGTTCCGTCACCGGACGCGCCTTCAAACTCGTACGCCCGCCCATATCGACGATTCGCAAAGTCTGACTCACCGTCAGCGATGCGCGGATTTCGCGTCCCAGAATGCCGCGGACCAGCAACGAATCCAGCTCCCGTTCAAATTCGCGACGCGCCAGATGATTGCGGCTGAAATCGCCGAGGACGTTCAACATGGCGGGCGAGAGCTTCTCCACCAGTTCCGCCGGAAGATTGTCCGGTTCCGCGTGATAGGCGCGACGGGATTTTTCTTCGTCAAGCCGCAGTTCAAGCTGTTCGAAAAAACCGGCAAACCGGGCCTGAATCTGATCCGTCAATTCCGGATCCACCCGGAAGAACAATGGTTGACTGCGACGAATCTCCTCCTGTTCCGCCGCAGTTTGCTGCGGATCTTCGTACGCAAAATCGAACTGCGCAGTAAACGTGCGCGGAATCAACTGCCCGTCAACAAGATTGCGCACTTCCATAAGCTGGTGCTGCGAAGTGAGCGTCAACAACACCGAACAGACCGACCAGACCATCACCAATGTAAAGATCTTCGGCGCCGGAGAATTATCCAGCATCACGCCGATTCGCGTCCAGTCGATCCAGCGTTTCGGCGCGACAATCCCCTTGCGGCGCAACTCCCGCCGCCGCCGAAATCGCTCGTAAACTTCCTGTAATCGGTTCAACATTCGCGATTTTCCTCCACCCGGCGTTCACCGCTTCCGCTGTAAGCCACGATGATCTTCTCCAGCAGGGCGTGCCGAACCACATCCGTCGTCTCAAAAAAACAGAACGCGATTTCCGGAATATTCCGCAACGTCCGTATCGCATGACGCAATCCGGAAAGTTCCCGACCGTTCAAATCCGACTGCGACGGATCTCCGGTGATCACGCATTTCGAATGAAATCCCATCCGGGTCAAAAACATCAGCATCTGTTCGGCGGTCGTATTCTGCGCCTCGTCCAGAATGATGAATGCATTATTCAATGTCCGACCGCGCATGAAGGCCAGCGGCGCAACTTCGATGATGTTCCGTTCGAGCAGCCCGGACACTTCGTCGAAATCCATCATGTCGTACAACGCATCGTACAACGGTCGCAGATACGGCATGATCTTCTCCTCCAACGTGCCGGGGAGAAATCCCAACGCCTCGCCCGATTCCCGCGCCGGACGGGTCAATACGATCCGACTCACGTTCCCCTTCAAAAACTCGGAAACCGCCATCGCCATCGCCAGATAGGTTTTCCCGGTTCCTGCCGGGCCGACCCCGAACACCATGTCGTGCGAACGAATGGCACGTACATATTCCAACTGGCGCCGTGAACGGGCCATCACCTCGCGTTTCCGGGGACTTACCGAAATCCGTTCCGCCCACAAGGTACCGATATCCCGTTCACGCCGCTCCCGGAACGAACGGCAGAGAAATTCGAAATCACGCGTTTCGATCTGCCGGCGGCGCAGCAGATAAAACCGGCTTAATTCCGTAAAAAACTTCTGCGCACGCTCTATTTCCTCCTGCGTATCACCGGTAATCTGCACCCAGTTTTCCCGGGCGACGATTCGCACGCCGAAAGATTCCTCGATCATCCGGATATTACGCACCTCGTCTCCCGCGCAGGCGCTGTGGAGCGAAAGCCCGTTTTCAAAATAAAACCGGACCGCACGCGGCGCCCCGGTCCCGCTCCCGCCGTCTTCCGCGGGAAGCGTCAATTCATGTTCAGAGTTCACAGTTTCGGAATCTGCAGTTTAGTGCCGGGTTTCAGCCGGTTCGGATTGGGAACCGCCTTGGAGTTCGCCTTCCAGATCAGATCAGCGAAACTCGCCTTCCCGTAAAATTTCTTGGCGATATGCGAAAGCGTGTCTCCGGCCTTGACCACATATTCGACCGTTTCGCCGGCTTCCTGCGTCGCCTTTTCATCGGTCACGGCTGCGGCATCATCCGTCGCTGCCGGAGCTGCGGAGCCGTCAACAGCTCCGTCTTCTGCGCCGTCGACCGCCGCGGAGTCTGCTGCTGCCGCGTCGTCAACCGGAGCGGGAGCGGCATCCTCTTCGAGCACCAGATCTTCCTCGTAATAAATCTCCTCGCCCGGAAACGGAACGGCAAGATCTCCCTCCGCACCGTCGTTTCCCATCTGCTGCTCGCGTTCCACCAGCTCAGGAGAGACATTGTCCTTGATCGCCGGCGGCGCCGTCCGCGGGGGACGATAACCGGAATAACTCTCCCCGATCATCGCACGCCACTGCGCTTCCCGCGCCCCTTCCCGCGTCTGTGCAAGTTCCGGCTGGCATCCGGCAAGCACGACCGCAACCCCGGCGCCGCAAAGTCCCATAAAGAGATTTCTCATATTCCGACCTCCCGATAATCAATCCTGAAGTTTTTTCCGAAACAATATCTTTTGATAATATAACGCGCTCATAGAAAAAAACAAGCCCCAAAAAAACGTAACTTGCTTTTTCCCTTTCTGCAACGCGAAAATGCCGCTTTTTCGCCGTCAAAAACAAAAAATGCCCCGCATTCGCTCGTTTTGCAATGCGGGGCAAACCACTCGGCAAAATTTTCCGGAATTATTTGAATTCCTTGAATATCACCACGCCGTTATGGCCGCCGAATCCCAGATTCACATTCAACGCCACCTTCACATCACGTTCCTTCGCCGTATTCGGCGTAATGTCCAGATCGCAGTTCGGATCCGGCGTCTCGTAATTGATCGTCGGCGGAATTACCTTCTCCACGATCGTCTTCACGCAGGCAATCGATTCAAGTCCGCCGGCCGCGCCAAGTCCGTGTCCGGTCGTCCCCTTGGTGCTGCTTACGGCAAGCTTATAGGCATGATCACCAAACGCCTTCTTCAGAGCCTGCGTCTCGTATTTATCATTCAATTCCGTACTGGTTCCGTGGGCGTTGACATAATCAACATCCTCCGGATTCAACCCCGCATGCCGCAGCGCCATCGAAATCGCCCGCGCAGCTCCGTCGCCCTCCGGATGAGGACTGGTGATGTGATACGCGTCGCCGGTCGCGCCATAGCCGATCATTTCCGCATAAATCGTCGCGCCGCGCCTCTTCGCGTGTTCAAGTTCCTCAAGAATCATCACCCCGGCGCCCTCGGACATTACAAAACCGTCACGATCCGCGTCGAACGGCCGACTCGCATGCTGCGGATCATCATTGCGCGTACTCAACGCCTTCAACGCGCAGAATCCGGCCAGCCCCAGCGGAACTACCGACGCTTCCGCTCCACCGCAGATCATCACATCCGCATCATCGCGCTTGATCGTCCAGAACGATTCCCCGATCGAATGACAGCCGGTCGCGCACGCCGTCACCAGCCCGAGATTCGGACCGCCGGCGCCGTAACGAATCGAAATGTTCCCCGACGCGATATCGCTGATCATCATCGGAATCAGAAACGGAGAAATCCGCCCGGGACCGCGCTCATGCAGAACCACATCCTGGTCGCTCATCGTCCGAAGGCCGCCGATACCGCTGGAAACAATTACGCCGACCCGATCGGCATTCACCTCGCTGCTGCCGCGCAGTTCATGCGGCAACCCGGCACAATCCATCGCCTCGTCTGCAGCGGCAATCGCATATTGACAGAAAAGATCGAGACGTTTCGCATCCTTGGGCGACATATATTTGCTGACGTCGAACCCCTTGACTTCTCCGGCGATCTGCGTCCGGAACTCCGATGCATCAAAGCAGGTGATTTTGCTCAACCCGCAACGACCGTTTACCAGCGAATCCCAGAAATCCGGCACGTTGTTGCCGACACAGGAAATTACACCAAAGCCGGTAACCACTACCCGACGATTGTTCATAAATCAATATCTCCTAAAATATTCTCCGAAAACGGCGGCCGCCCGTCTCCGACGCCGCTGCATCCCGATCCGGACCGCGCCCATGACGCAAATCCCTCTCACGCAAATTTCCGCCATTCAAGCAAACGGGCCACCATATGCGTTTCACGCTAGGGTGGCCCGGTCCGATGCGTCGCCGCATCTCAGACACACCCTGCCCGACGTCATATTGCCGAATCAGGCCGCAGGCGTGCCAGCCTCAGGAACTTATTCCTGGCTCTTGCTTTCAACATACTTGATCGCGTCGCCGACGGTCGTCAGTTTCTCGGCATCCTCATCCGGAATGTCGGAACCGAACTCTTCTTCCAGCGCCATGACCAATTCAACCTGATCGAGCGAATCCGCGCCCAGATCCTCGATGAACTTCGCTTCCGGAGTCACCTGATCCTCGGAAACTCCGAGCTGCTCAACCACGATCTTCTTGACTTTGTCCGCAACAGAAGACATTTTCTACATCCCCTTTTCTTAAGTTCTCTTTTTCAACAATGCCGTTTTACATGCATAATATCAGCATATCGCTCTATACTATGCTTCAAAATCGGCCAAAAGTCAAATTTTTTTCGACAAATATTAAAAATTTTTTTTATTTTTCACGCCCCGCAACCGGGATTTCCCCGTCACATCAGCATTCCACCGTCCACGTTGATCACCTGACCGGTCACGTAATCGGAATCCGGAGAACAGAGGAAATAAACCACGTTCGCCACATCCTCCGGACGACCGCCGCGCTTCGCCGGAATCACCGTCAGAAACGCGTCGCGCGCCTCCTGGGACAATTTGCCGGTCATATCGGTTTCAATGTACCCCGGAGCCACCGCATTCGCCTGAATGTTCCGCGCGGCAAACTCCTTCGCCGTCGTCTTGGCCAGCGCAATCACGCCCGCCTTCGACGCCGAATAATTCGCCTGACCGACGTTCCCCATCCGTCCAACCACCGACGCGATGTTCACGATCTTGCCCGAACGCTGCTTCATCATCGGACGGACCGCGGCCTTCGTGAAGTTGAACGTCCCTTTCAAATTCACCGCGAGCACCGCGTCCCACTGCTCGTCGCTCATCTTGAGGATCAGCGTATCCTTGGTGATCCCGGCGTTGTTGACCAGAATGTCCAGTTTCCCGAAATCGGCCACCACCTGGGAGACGGTCTTCTCCGCGTCTTCGAATTTCGCCACGTTCGCGGCATACGCACGCGCATTCACTCCCGCGGCGACGAACTCCGCCGCCGTCGCCTGCGCCACGTCAAGCATGATGTCCACGATCGCCAGCGAAGCTCCCTCCGCGGCCAGACGCGTGCAGATCGCCTTACCGATTCCACGGGCTCCGCCGGTCACCAGCGCAACTTTTCCTTCCAGACGTTTTTCCTGACTCATGATCTTCCGTTCCTTTTCCCTGTAAGATAAGATTATATGGCAAACTTGTTCAGCGTCTCCACGCTGTTGATGTTGGCAAATGCGATTTCCGGCAGCGTCCGGCGCAACAGTCCGGTAAGCACGTTGCCGGGACCGAATTCGATCATCGTATCGCCGCCCGCGGCGACCATTCCACGCACGCACTCCTCCCAGCGTACCGAACCGGCCACCTGGGAGGCGAGATTCTCCCGTATCTCCGCCGTGTCGCGCGCCGGCGACGCACTGTAATTCTGATAAACCGGAATTTGCGGCATCTTCACCGGCGCCGACGCCAGCACCGGACGAAGTTCCTCGCCCGCCTGCGCCATCAAACGCGAATGAAAGGCGCCGGCGACATTGAGCACGATCACCTTGCGCATTCCGGCCTCCTTGAGTTTCGCCACCGCGGCTTCCACGAGGGATTTCTCGCCGGAAATGACGATCTGACCAGGACTGTTGTAATTGGCCACGTCGATGCCGCATTCGCCGCAGACGCGCCGGATCACTTCAAGATCGCCGCCCAGCACCGAAGCCATACCGCCCGCGGTCGCGCGGCAGGCGCTGTCCATCAGTTCCGCCCGTTTCGAAAGCAACCGCAATCCGTCGGCAAACGAAAACGCCCCCGCCGCATAAAGCGCGGCATATTCTCCGAGGCTGAGGCCCGCACAGGCTACCGGCTTCAACTGCGGATAACGCGCCCGGAACGCCTCCAGCGCCGCGCAGCTCATCGTGTAGATCGCCGTCTGGCAATAACACGTCTCCGTCAATTTTTCGGCAGGCCCGTCGAAGATTATGCTCTTGAGCGAATATCCCAGCACCTTGTCGGCTTCGTCGAAAATCGCGCCGGCCGCCGGAATCGTCTCGGCAAGATCGCGGCCCATTCCGACCGCCTGGGCTCCCTGCCCGGAAAACACGAAAAATGGCTTCATCCAGCATCTCCCATTTGTAATTGTCTCGCGTTGCGGTTTAAGATATCACCACCGGACGGATTTTGCAAGAAAAATCCGTTCCGTTTGTTCGCGGAGCGACGCGCACTCCCGGCGCCAGAAGCCGTCGCCGCCCCATTCCGGATACCGTTCATGGAAATTGAAATCCCCTTTCTGCCGGGCGCACCAGTCCAGAAAATAGATCATCCGCATCGCCCGCAGCGGTTCGATCATTCCGAGCGACGCGCGGTCGAATTCGCGGATCGATTCATACCCGCGAAGCAGAAGTTCCAGTTCCCTGCCGCATTCGTCCGGCGGTCCCGGCAGCAGCAGCCAGAGATCCTGCACCGGCGGACCGGTGAGCATGTCGTCGAAATCGATCAGCATCAACCCCTCGCCCGGCCGTTCGAGAATGTTCCCCTTGTGACAGTCGCCGTGCAACCGGATCATCTCCGGCGCCCATTTGCAGGAAAAGAGTTCGCGCAGCAGCGTCTTGAGCACCGATTCAAGCTCACGCCGCACCGAGCCGGAGGCCGTGCAGTACGCGAGCAGCCGCGCCGCCGCGTCCAGCGTGGCGCAACGCGGTTCGAGTCGAACCCGGTGCCGCGCCGCGCGCCGGCAGCCGACCGCGTGAAGCCGCCCGAGCAATGTGCCGAGCCGCACCCACGATTCGTCATCAACCGCCTCGAACGCCCGTCCCCAGCGTTTGGGAAACGCCGCAAAAAACACCCCTTCGGCGCTGACCGCCAGCGTCGAGCCGTTTCCCAGCCGCAACGGCGCGATCACCGGAATTTCGGCCGCGCGGCACTCCAGCGTGAACAAATGCTCTTCGAGCAGCGCCGCCCGACTCCAACGCCCCGGGCGGTAGAATTTGAACACGAAACGGCTGCCGTCGTCGGCCCGTTCCATTTCATAGACGCGGTTGATGTAACTGGGCAGCGGCATCAGCACGCCGGAAAAACGCGCCCCCATCGCCGTCTCTGCCGCGGTGAAAATCCGTTCCGGAGTGAGCGCGTCAAAGCTGCCGGTCATCTGAAAATTTTTCCCGGCTTTCAACTCTTCCGACCTCTCCATCCCATTCAATTCCCATTTTCATTCCCGCTTAAACAAAAAAACGCGGCCGGAATTTCCATTCCCGCCGCATTTTCCCGCGCGTTTTCCGAATCCACTCCGGGAAACGCTCCATTCGACTTCGTTCAGATATCGGTCGGCTTGGTCTTGGGCAGACCGAGGACCTTGTCCTCTTTGATCCGACCATCGGCACGGAGCACGTCGAGCCGTTCGAAACGCTTCATGACATTGCGGATTTTGCGGATCTTGCCGCCGACGCGGAGACTCGGATGCTGAGACATGTTTTCACCTCGTTCGTAAATAATTTATGTCAATTGTTCTCAATAACCACAAACCATCGCCGGTCGAATTCCGAAACGGCAATGTCTATTAATATGACTCAAAAATCGATTTCTTCAAGCCGCCCGACGGAAAATTTCGATTTTTTTCCTCCGGAACGCGATTGCCAAATCCCCGTCCTCCGATTATAGTATGAACCATGATGAAGCAATTTTTTTCGATTTCAGTGATTTTATTTCTGCTGACCGCCGGTGCGGGACAGGTTGAAATTTACGCGACGGCCGACCTCCACGGGCACATCGAGGAGTTCCTCGCGCTCGCACCGCTGCTCCGCTCGGACACCCCCGCGCTGCGGATCGACTGCGGCGACACGGTGCAGGGTACCGCGCTCAGCCGTTTCACCGACGGCGCGACCATGATCGACGCACTGAATGCGCTCTCCTTCGATTTCTGGATTCCGGGCAACCACGACTTCGAAACCGGGTTCTCCACGATGTCGGCACTCGGCGCCCGCTTCCACGGACGGACGCTCGGCGCCGACTGGCGGTGGTTCGCATGGCACCCCGCCCCGTGGGCGCTGGTCGCGTACGGCGATTACCGCGTCGCCGTCATCGGATTGACCGACCCGAAAATGCCCGCCCGCATTGAACCGGGGAGCGCTCTCAAACTTCAACCGCCCGCCGAAGCACTGCGCCGCATCATGCCGGAAATCCGCCGCGCCGAACCGGATCTGGTAATTCTCGCCTGGCATTCGGGCATCTATTTCTCCGGCGGCAATCTCTACCGGTTCCTTCAGGAGTTCCCGGAAATCGACCTGGTCATCGGGGCGCACAGCCACGAGGAGCACCCCGGAGAACAAATCGCCGGCGCCTGGTTCGTCCAGCCCGGCTGTCACGCCCGGGCCGCGGCGCACATCGTCGCCGAATTCGACGACGAAAACGGCAAACTCATCCGGATTCGCTCCCGCCTCCTCCGGCCGGATCCGGCCTCCCCCGCCGTCGATCAACCGATCGCCGGGCTCCTCGAACCCGCGCTCACCGAAGCCCGCCGTATCGGAGAAAGAGCACTCTGCACCACGGGAATTCCCTTGAAAATGCCCGGGCCGCAGGAATTTCACGCTCCGATCGGTCAGATCGGCACAAACGCGCTTCTCTCCGCCCACGCCGCCGACGTGGCGCTCTTCACGCTTCCCGCAGGAGAACTTCAACTGCCGCGCAACATCACCGAGGCGGCGCTCTACCGGGTGCTGCCCTACGAAAACCGCATCGCCACGATCCGCCTCTCCCGCCGCGAACTGGAACAATTCGTCGCCGAACAGCTCCAGTTGTCGAAAAAACGGCGCACCGTCCCGTTCTTCGACGGAATCACCGTGACGCTCGACCGGCGCGGCAAACCGATCCGACTGGACGCGCCTCCGGAAGCGGTGCTGGTGCTCAACGACTACACACTTCTTTCCAGCTCCGTTCTGCGGCCGCTGCTCGACGAACCGGAGCGCGAATGGCGCATCTTCGACGAACTCGAACGCGATGCGGTCCGCCGTTATCTCTTCCAACACCCCGGCTGGACGCCGAACCGCTCCCGCTGGATCATGCAGATGCCGCGCAAATAGTTTTCCAGTCGAAGTGAAAGCAGGCGGAGGGGATTGCGCACGGAAGAAAACCGTACGAGAATTTTTCATAAAAACAGTTCCGGGCAAATTTACAAACGCGATTTTCGATGCTATATTAACAAGCTAAGAATATTTTTGTTTTTCTTTGACACTCAATAAAGACAGGGAAATCACCATCGTGAAAGAGATCAAGGTAGGAATCATCGGTTTCGGCACCGTCGGGGCCGGCGTGGCCGCCAATTTGCTCAACAACGGCGACGTCATCGCCAAACGCGCCGGCGTCAGACCCGTGCTGCATAAAATCGCCGACCTCGACATCACGACCGATCGCGGCGTCAACGTCCCGCCCGGCATCCTCACGACCGACGCGGCCGAAGCGATCCGTGAATGCGACATCATCGTCGAACTCGTCGGCGGAACCACCTTCGCCAAAAAATTCATCCTCGACGCCATCCGCGCCGGAAAACCCGTCGTCACTGCGAACAAGGCGCTCCTCGCTCTCCATGGCGAAGAGATTTTCGCCGCCGCCGAAAAAGCCGGCGTCGACGTCTATTACGAAGCGAGCGTCGCCGGCGGAATCCCGATCATCAAGGCGCTCCGCGAAGGTCTGATCTCCAACCGGATCAACCGCATCTACGGGATCATGAACGGCACGTGCAATTATATCCTCACGCGCATGGAACGCGAGGGAATCGATTTCAACACCGTCCTCGCCGAAGCACAGAAACTCGGTTATGCGGAGGCCAACCCCTCGCTCGACATCGACGGATTCGACACCGCGCACAAGACCGCGATCCTCGCCGCCCTCGCCTACGGAAAATGGTTCGGACTTGAACCCGTTCACGTCGAAGGCATCCGCGACCTCGCGCTCGACGACCTGCGCTACGCCGACGAACTCGGTTACAGAATCAAGCTCCTGGCGATCATCAAGGCCGTCGACGGCGAACTTGAAATGCGCGTCCATCCGACCCTGATCCCCAGAAGCACGCTGCTTGCGAACATCTCCGACGTCTTCAACGGCGTCCTGGTCGAAGGCGACACCGTCGGACAGACCCTCTTCTACGGCCGCGGCGCCGGACGGTTCGCCACCGCCAGCGCGGTCGTCGCCGACATCACCGACGTGGCGATCAATCTTGCAACCGGTTCGGTCCGCCGGATTCCGGCGTTCCGCGAGGGGGCGCTCTTCAGCAAGATCCGTGCGATGGACGAAGTGGTCAGCCGCTATTATCTGCGCCTTCAGGTACAGGATTGTCCGGGAGTCATCGCGTCGATCGCCCAGATTCTGGCCGATCACTCGATCAGCATCTCCAGTCTGATTCAACCGGAACAGCGCGCCGCCGACGGAACCGTTTCCCTCGTTCTGCTCACTCATCCGGCGAAAGAAAATGCACTCCATGCCGCGCTGGCCGAACTCGCGACGCTCTCGATCAATCAGAGTCCGGCCAAAGTGCTGCGCATCGAAGATATTTAATTATTTTTCAAGGAACAGCGACAATGGGAATTCATACCGTTGAAAAAATAGGCGGCACCAGCATGACCCGGTTCGGCGAACTCATGGACAACATCCTGATCGCCGGCCGCAGCGGCGCCGATCTTTACAACCGCATCTTCGTGGTCTCCGCCTATGGCGGCGTCACCGATCTTCTGCTCGAAAACAAGAAGACCGCGGCACCGGGCATCTACGCAGCATTCGCCGCCGGCGACCGCGCATGGGAGGAGAAACTTGAATCCACCCGCGCCACGCTCATCGAATTCAACCGCTCGTTCGAATCCCTCGGACTCGATCAGACAATTGCGGACGCATTCGTCAATGAACGCATGGACGGCGTCAGAAGCTGTCTGCGCAATCTCATGCAGCTGCGCAGTTTCGGCCACTTCCACCGCGAAGATTACCTGCCCGCCGCCCGCGAACTTCTCAGTTCGGTCGGCGAAGCGCACAGCGCCTTTAATTCCACGGAAATTCTCCGCGCCCACGGCGTCAACGCCGTCTTCGTCGATCTCTCCGGCTGGAAGGATCAGGAGACCGGTTCTATGGAGGAGACGATCCGACACCACATGGAGGGACTCGATTTCGCCAGCTGCATGCCGATCGTCACTGGATACGCCAAATGCGCCGAAGGGGTGATGGCCCGGTTCGACCGCGGTTACAGCGAGATCACCTTCAGCAAGCTCGCCGTCGTCACCGGCGCGCGCGAAGGGGTTATTCACAAGGAGTTTCACCTCTCGACCGGCGATCCGAAGCTGATCGGCATCGACAAGGTCCGCACGATCGGACACACCAACTTCGACATCGCCGACCAGCTTGCGGACATGGCGATGGAGGCGATTCACCCGAAAGCATCCAAGGCGATGGAGTTGAACAACATTCCGATCCGCGTGGACAACGCGTTCGATCCGGGCAACCCCGGAACGCTCATCAGCCGCAACTACGTCTCGCCGAATCCGCGCGTCGATATGATCTGCGGCAGAAAGGATGTGGTCGCCGTCGAGGTGTTCGATCCGGAAATGGTCGGCGAAAGCGGTTATGATTATCAGATTCTCGCGTCATTTGCGAAATACAAGATCAGCTACATCGCCAAGAACACCAACGCCAACACGATCACTCATTACGTTTCGGAAAAATCCCGGCACCTCAAGGAGTGTCTCCGGGAAATTTCCGAACGATTCCCCGGCGCCAAGGTCACCACGCGGGAAGTGGCGATCATCGGCGTCATCGGCACGAATATGAAACTGCCCGGCTTCCTCTACCGCGCGGCAAAGTCGCTCGCGGAGGCGAAAATCAATGTCCTCGCGCTCGACCAGTGCATCCGTCAGGTCAACATGCAGTTCATCATCGAGCGCGGCGACTTCCAGACCGCCCAGATCGCGCTGCACCGGGAACTGGTCGAAAACGAAAGATAACGGAAGGAACAACGACCATGAGAATGAGCAAACTGGTCGGGCGCCGGATCAAGGAGGATCCGAAGGACGCCAGGACCGTCAGTCATAAATTTCTGATCCGCGGCGGTTACGTCCGCCCGGTTTCGGCGGGCATCTACTCGCTGCTCCCGATCGGGAAACGGATCGTCGAGAAGATCGAAAACATCATCCGTGAAGAGATGAACCGCATCGACGGTCAGGAGGTTTTGATGCCCGTCGTGCTCCCCGCCGAACTCTGGCAGGAGTCCGGACGGTATGAATCCGTCGGCGCGGAACTTCTCCGTTTCCGCGACCGCAACGACAAACCGATGCTTCTGGCCATGACCCACGAGGAAGCGGTCGTCCATCTGGTGCGTTCGGAGATCAACAGTTACAAACAGCTTCCGGTGATGGTCTATCAGATTCAGACCAAATACCGCGACGAGGCGCGGCCGCGTGCCGGACTCATCCGCGTGCGGGAATTCACGATGAAGGACGCCTACAGCTTCCACACCGATCAGGCCGATCTCGAACAATATTACGAGCGCTGCCACGAAGCATACGAACGGATCTTCCGCCGGCTCGGCATGAAGAACGTGCTGTCGATTCAGGCCAATTCCGGCATGATGGGCGGCAAGGTGTCGCACGAATTCATGGCGATCTGCGACTGCGGCGAGGACACGGTCATCACCAACGACGATTACAGTTACCGGGCCAACCGCGAAATCGCGGTCGCGGCGTGGAAGTTCGACAAAGTTGCGCCGCTGCCGCTCGAAAAAGTCGCCACCCCGGAGAGCAAGACGATCGAAGAGGTCGCCGGATTCCTCGGCGTCAAACCGGAAAACACCGGCAAGGCGGTCTTTTATCAGAACGTGCACACAAATGAACTGATTTTCGTTCTGATCCGCGGCGATTTCGAAGTCAACGAGGTCAAGCTGGCCAACGCGGTTCGCGCCTCCGAACTCAAGTTCGCCGACGACGAAGCGATTCTGGCAGCGGGCGCGGTGCCCGGTTATGCCGGAGTGATCGGCATCGACGGCAAGAAAGTCCGGATCGTAGTCGACCGTTCGGCGGCCGAATCCGGCAATCTGGTCATCGGCGCCAACGAAGCGGGGTTCCATTACCGGAACTTCAACTTCGACCGCGACGCCGCAGGTCTCGAATGCGTCGTCACCGACATCGCCACCGTCCGGGAGGGCGACCCCTGCCCGCTCACGGGAAAGCCGCTGCGCTTCCTCCGGGGCATCGAAGTGGGCAACATCTTCCAGCTCGGGACGAAATATTCCGAACCGATGCATTGCGAATATCTCGATCGCGACGGCAAAAGCCGTCCGATGGTCATGGGCTGTTACGGCATCGGCGTCGGCCGGGCGATGGCGGCGGTGATCGAACAGTCGTGCGATGAATACGGTCCGATCTGGCCGATTTCGATTGCGCCGTATCAGGTGGAGATCTGCGCGATCAATCCGGAAAAGGGCGACGTCGGCAAGGTGTGTGAGAAATTGTACGCCGAACTGACCGCCGCAGGCATTGAAGTGCTCTACGACGACCGCGGCGAAAAGGCCGGGTCGATGTTCAGCGACGCCGATCTGCTCGGGATTCCCTTCCGGCTGGTGGTGTCGCCGAAGACGCTGGCCGACGGCGAGGTCGAATTCAAACGCCGCGGCAGCCGTGATGCGGAACGGATCGCCGCCGGAGACGCCGTCGCGGTGGTCGCGTCAAATGTGGAAGCGGAAATGGCGCCTTACGCCATTTAAAGTTCAGACGGGAGGAGGTCTCGGTCATTATGTGGAATTATACAGACAAAGTGATGGATCATTTTCTTCATCCCCGCAACGTCGGGGAAGTGGAGAATCCGGACGGAGTCGGCGAAATCGGCAACGCCGCGTGCGGCGATGCGTTGAAGCTGACCTTCAAACTCGATAAGGACGGGCGGATCGCGGACGTCAAATTCAAGACATTCGGCTGCGCTTCGGCAATCGCGTCGAGTTCCGTGCTGACGGAACTCATCAAGGGGAAGACCCTCGATGAAGCATCGAAGGTGACCAATCAGGAAATCGCCGAAGCGCTTGGCGGGTTGCCTGAGGCGAAGATGCATTGTTCGGTCATGGGAATGGAAGCGCTTCAGGCGGCAATCTGCCATTATCGCGGCGAAAAGAGCCCGTTCGAAAAGGACGCCGACCACGACGGACGGATCGTCTGCAAGTGTTTCGGGGTAACGGACGTGAAAATTCTCAAGGTCGCGAAGGAAAATCAACTGCACAAGGCCGAAGAGGTCACCAGTTACTGCAAGGCCGGCGGCGCGTGCGGCGCATGTCTGGATGAAATCCAGCAGCTGCTCGACGACATGTGGAAGCTGGAGGCCGCAAAGAAATGATGGCGATCGAAGAGTTGCGACAGGCGGAGCAGGATCTCCGCGCCCGGATCGACCACGTCGGCGAATTCTTGAAGATCGAGGATCGACGTTCGGAACTTGCCGCGCTGGAATCCCGGATGGCCGCGCCGGATTTCTGGGACAACAAGGAATCCGCCCAGGCCACCGTTGCCGCGCTCTCCGCATGCCGCAATGTGATGGAACCTTATCAGAAGGTGCTTTCCGGCGCCGAGGATTTCGCGGCGGCGGTGGAACTGGCCAATGAGGACGAGGAGTTCCTCAAGGAGGCGGAGATCTCCTATCGGCGGTTGCTCAAGGCGCTCGATAAACTCGAGATCATGAGTTTTCTCTCCGGGAAATTCGACCGGAACAACCTCTATTTTTCCATTCACGCCGGCGCCGGCGGCACCGAATCGTGCGACTGGGCGGGAATGCTCCTTCGCATGTACCGCCGCTTCTTCGAACGGCGCGGCTGGAAGGACGAGGTCATCGACCTGCAGCCCGGCGAAGAAGCCGGCGTGAAAAGCGTCACGCTCCATGTGACCGGCGAATTCTCCTACGGTTACATGAAGGGGGAAAAAGGCGTTCACCGCCTGGTGCGGATTTCACCGTTCGACAGCAATGCGCGGCGCCACACGAGCTTCTGTTCGGTAGACGTCTTCCCCGAACTCGACGACGACATCGAAATCGAGATCGACGAGAGCGAACTGCGGGTCGACACCTACCGTTCCAGCGGCGCCGGCGGCCAGCACGTCAACACCACCGACTCCGCCATCCGGCTGACTCACCTGCCGACCGGAATCGTGGTCTGCTGCCAGAACGAACGTTCTCAGCACAAGAACCGCGCCACCGCCATGAAAATGCTCAAAGCCAAACTCTACGAATACGAAGAGGAGAAGCGGCGCAACGAAGCCGCCGCCATCCGCGGCGAGAAAATGGAGAACGGCTGGGGCAGTCAGATCCGCAGTTACGTGCTGCAACCCTATCAGATGGTCAAGGATCTGCGCACCGACATCGAGACGAGCGATACCGCAGGGGTGCTCGATGGAGAACTGGACGAATTCATCGAGGCATATTTGAAAAAGCACGATTGAGAGAGTCCTATTCACGGTTCCGGTGCATCGCACGGCGGAATTTCCTGTTCCTCTACCGTCCGGCGGGATGATGGGTCATCCTCCTGCCGGACGGATTTTTTCTGCCGTGCGCGGCAGACTGACGGTTGTATAATTTTTATAAAAAATAGATCAATTGTAGATCACATCCCGCCCGAAAAAGAATAATTCCCCATTTTTCTCCTCCTTTCGATGAAAAAAGATTGTCTGCCGCACGCATTTGCATCATAATTTATATAGAAAACTGAACGATGAGGAACCCATGCCATACGCAAACAGCACGACGGATAAATTCGCCTATCAGCGCGTTCGCAGCACCATTGAAGAGATGCTTCTTCACGGCGAACTCACCATCGGCGACCGGCTGCCTCCGATCCGGCAGCTTGCAGAACGGTTTCACTGCAATTATCACACGGTTCGGAAGGGACTGGACGCATTGATCCGGGAGGAACTTCTGGAAAGCCGGACCGGTTCCGGCGTATTCGTGCGCGGCGGAAGCCGGACAATTTCGCCCGCGCCGGCCCCGGGATCGGAAACGGTTCTTGCAGTAGTCTGCCACCCGCCGATACAGCCGACGGATGCGCAGTTCATTGCAAGTTTGCATGAGGAAGCCGAAAAACGCCATCTCAATCTCGAACTCCACACGGTTTCGAGTTTTTCGCAGCCGCGCCGGATTTTCGACCGAATCGCGGTGCGCGGCTGTATGGCCATTCTGCTGCCGCTGCTTCGTTCCGATGACCATATCGATGAAATTGCCGGATGCCTTGAGGATTATTCAATTCCATTCGTAGTGGGCACGCCCTTCCCCGGACTGGAAGAACGTTGTTACGAGGCGCCCGACATCTTCGGAATTTCCACACAGCTTGCCGTAAAAGCCTCCTTCCGATATTTCCGGGAGCTTGGATTTGAGCATATCGCACTGCTTCTGCCGGCGGAAACTGCGGTTCGAACGAATATTCCCTATCTCGAATCCTACACGCAAATGTGTGTTGATTCCCAGACTCCGCCGCTGTTGCAGGTGGTGGATCGATTGCCCGGCGCGGCGGATTCCGTCTTCAGTGTACTGCAGCCGTTCCGCGGCAATCTCGGAATCATCTGTTACGATGACGAAGTGGCGATCCGCCTCTCCAAGGCGGCAGTGCGGCACGGCTGGAAGATTCCGGAGGATATCGCATTGATCGGTCTCGGAAACATCCCGGAAGGCGCGGAGATGGATCCGCCGCTCACCTCCGTGATCTTCCCTTACGATTACGTCGCCGCCGGCATGATCGAATGCGCTCAGGCGCTCGCCTCCGGCCGTTCCGCTCAGCGCACGACGCCGATCTGGCAGCCGATCGTCCTGCGGGAAAGCTGCGGCGGCATCGGTCGGCTCGGCCGCGAAAACGCCCAGAAACTGCTTGATTCCATCAAAGAGGACTTACTCAATACACAACCTGAAAGGAACGGAAAATGAAGAAAAATGCGTTCACTTTGATCGAGCTTCTCGTTGTGATCGCGATCATCGCAATCCTCGCGGCGATGTTGCTTCCCGCCCTGAACCAGGCTCGGGACAAAGCCCGGGCGACCGCCTGCGTCAATAATTTGAAGAATCTGGGACTCGGGTTTCAATTCTATTTGCAGAACAGCGAAGACATCTATCCGACCTACGAAACGCCCGTCTCCTTCTGGGCCCGGCTGGTCATGGAGTCGATGGGAACCGTGAACACCAGCAATCGCCAGGAGGGAATCATGCTCTGCCCGAGTGCCTCGTTGAAGCCCGACGGCAGCGCACGCACCTGGAATGTGCACGATGCGGCGTACGGATACAACTTCATGGGCCTCGGCGATTACGCGGGCGGCGTGGTCGTCAAGCAGAATAAATTAAAACGCCCAAGTTCAATGGTCGTCGTCGCCGACAGCCGGGACGACTGGACGCTTGAGGCGTGGCATGGCTTGATCTATTCGCGCACGTCAGATTATCTCATCAGTCGACGGCACAACGACGGTTCCAACGTGCTGCTTGCGGACGGCTCGGTCCGCACTTACCGGTTTGAAGAATTTTATGGAAACGTCGACAATGACATATTGCAATTAATCAATAATGATTGAGGAGCTTCAACATGAAACGAACCTTGCTCACACTCTGCGCCCTCTGCTGCGGCGCCGCGGCGGTAACCGCGACCGAATACAACGTCCTTGAATGCGGTTTCACCGCCGACGGGAAAACCGACAACACTCAGGCGATGAATTCGCTTCTCGCCCGGGTGGCTCCCGGAGATGCCATCCGCTTCCCGGCCGGAATCTACTTTTTCGGTTCCGACATCAAACTGGAAGGGAGTGATCTCACGCTCGATGGAAACGGCACCATCCTTTTCGAACACAAGGACAATGATCCCGCCTACAACGACAACCGCAAAATTTCCATCAAAGGAAAAAACATCACCGTCCGCAATTTGAAAATCACCTCACGCGCGCAGACCCGCAGCGCCGTATATGGTTTGATTTCCTGCGAAGGCGCCGAAAACATTCTGATCGACGGCGTGGAAATTTTCCGCGGTCCCTCCACCGCGGTCTGGACGATGGATTCAGCCAACATCCGCATCGTCAACTGCAACGTCCACCACCAGTGGGCGGACGGAATCCACATCTCGCGCAATTCACGCAATGTACTGATCGCCGACAACATCATCGACTTCAATGGCGACGACGGCATCGGCGTGGTCAGCTACCACGGCGCCGAACCGTGGAATCAACTGCCGCGCAACGAAAACGTCCTGATTACCGGCAATTCGATCTCCAACACCCCCGCCCGGGGCATCTGCGCCTCCGGCGGCGGAATCACCATCACCGGAAATCAGATCTTCAATACCGGAAAGGCCGGCATCATCGCCACCAACGAAGGCTGGATCTCCAACCGCATGCTCATCAGCGACAATCAGATCCGCAACAACGGAACCACGGAGAAATACGGGTTTGATTTCTACGATTCACGCGGGACGCGTTCCGGCATTCACGTGCAGACGGTGCACAATCTGGTCATCTCCGGCAACATCATCTCCGAGATGCAAAACGAAGGTTCCGGCATCACGCTTTCCGCCGTCAACGACGTGCTCGTAAGCGACAATAAAATCAGCGATTGTTCGCGCGGCATCGTGCTGGACAGCCCGGCGCATTACGCGGGAGAGAGCCGCCTCTCCCCGGAACTGCTCAAGGAATTGTACCCCGTTGCGACAAAGGTTCCGGAAATTGCCGGTTCCGACAACGTGATGCTGCGCGGAAACTTCATCAGCCGCGCCGACCGGGACGGAATTTACGTATCCGGTTCGCAGCAGCGGGCGGTGCGAAATCTTTTCGTTTCCGGCAATTTCTTCCAGGACAACAATTGCGGCAATTATGAAGCGGTCCGGGATTTCTGGGGCGACTGGATCGAAAACGGCCGAATCAGCGACAATTTCTCCGCCGGAACCACCTCCCCCGCCGGTCTCGCGCCCGTTCAGGGAATCGGTACGAATTGCACCGACGTCGTATTCGAGGAGAAATAATCCCACCGGCCCCCGGCTGGATGGAGAAAACAAAACACCCCGGCTGAATTCATCCGCATTGCCGCGGAAATTCCACCGGGGTGTTTTGTTGATTTTTACTGCTTATTTTTCGACGATCAACTCCGTTCCCCAGTTCGGAAGAACCAGTTCCCGCACCGGCGAACCGTCCTGCCGGGTGATCTTCAAATTGCGTGTCTCCTTGCTCATATTGGCAATGTAGAGCACCTTTCCGCCGTCGGGAAGTTCGGCGCAGTGGTATTCGATCCCCCAGACCGGCGAACCGTCTTCCGCTGTGATGCGGTATGCGGGAGCACAACCGAACTCGGCGGCATCACGCTGGATTTGTTCCAGCCGCCGCAGATAATCGGTCTCGAACCGCCCGCTCCGCAGGAAGGTCGGCCGTTCGATCGCCGGATCGAGCCGGGTACCGTATTTTCCGTAGAGGATCAGTTTGCCGCCGTCGACGGAAAATTTGCGCAACGCCTCACTGGTTTCATCCATCGGATACGGACACTCGATGACGACAAGCACATCGAGATCGGCGGCGGTCACTTCGCCGTTGATGAGCTGCCGTTCGTCGATCAGGCGCGGTTCGACGCCGGAGAAGGCGGCGCTCTGCATGTAGGCGAGAAGCAGCGTGACATGCATCGGGCCTGCCACATAACGCGATTTCGGACTGTAAAGCACGCCGAACCGTTTCGGCCGGTTGGCCAGCGCGGTGAAGAGTTCACGCTGACTGCGGATCTTCGCCGTCGTCAAGCCGGATTGCAGCATCAATGAAACCGTGCTGCTCAATTCGAGATTCTGCCCGTTGCCGGGGCAGCAGAGCCAGAAGGTGCCGGCTTTGAGCCCCTGAACTGCGTTCTGCTGCATGACCATGTCCAGACAGGCCGGGACGGTCGCGGGCGGGTCGCAGCGGATGATGTGCCATTCGCTGTCGAAAATCCATTTGTCCGGCGCATAACTGCGGAGCAAATTCAAATACGGCTGCTGGTAGGACGTGACATCCGACGAAAGCCTGCCGGTTGCGTCGTGTCCGTTGTCCGCCCAGCTGTCGGTGCCGATGATCTCGGTCAACTGCGCCAGAGCCTTGCGGTCGATGCCGTCGGCGTAATCGTAGAAATTGGCGCCGTCGCTTTCCGGATCGTACCACGGCATGCCGAATTCATAGGGAAGATGTTTGATGTGAGTGGGGATGCCCGGAGCGTTTTCGCGGCAGAGTTGATGCAGATAGGCAAGATGTTCGGTTCCGACTTCGCGGTTGCAGAGCACCCAGTCCCAGAAGCGGGCGGCGTTCTTCCGGCTGAACACCATCGGCCGAACCATCAGAATGTCGTCGAATGAAGCGTATTCGGAATTCCAGGCGCGATTGAGGTTCTCAATGGAACCGTATTTTTCGCGCAGGAAGGCGCGGAATCTTTCCTGCATCAGCGGAGAATAATCTTCGAACTGCACCTCGTTGGCCAGATCGATCGCCACCACTGCTTTCGAATCGCGGATGCGCGGAAGCAGATATTCGAGGAAGGTGCGGCACATTTCGACGTAATCCGGGCTGATGATCGACGCCTTGAGGAACCCGTGTCCGGCCTGACGGCCCTGCCACTGGGCGGCGTGCTGGCGGAGTTTTTCCGTTTCGTTTTCGGCGCCGTATCCGAAGAAGACGCCGTCCCATTCGGGATGTTTCTTCAGAAGATAACCCGGCGTGTAGGGGGCGATCATCACGTCGAGCGCGATGTTGTATTTTTCGAACTCCTCCAGCTGCGGCATGGTGCGGCGGATCAACATGCAGTCATGCGGATTGCCGTCTTTGTCGAGCAGCGCATCGGGCCAGATGTGTTCGGAGACGAGGTTGATGCCGATCCGGGCCATTTCGGGGGCGTAGGCGGCCAATCCCCAGCCGCAGTCGCCGTAATAGAAATCGGTGTCGGCCGGAGCGAGGAAATATTCCGGAGCGGGGGTGCCGTCCGGCCTGGAAACGTCGATGGTATAATCCGCCACGGAACCGGACTTGACCTCTTCGGCAAGTTTCTCCAATTCAGTCAGGAAAAATTCGAACCCCGGTTCCAGATTGTAGGAGAGCCGATACCAGAGTCCGTCAAGTGCAATGTAGGCGGCGGCGGTGCGGGCGTCATAATAACGGATCAGCTCCGGATTGCATTCAATAGCGTCCATCTCCGGAGTGATGAAGAATTTCTCCAGCGCATCGACGCGCGCCGCCCACTCCGGTTTGCCCGGCAGCGGCTGCGGCGGCGGAAACGCGCCGTCGGACGCGGGCCGCATTTCATAGGAACGGAACCAACCGAGCGCGCCGCGCTCCTTTTCGTTCGCCTTCCGGCCGAGAGCGACGGTATAATCACCGGGTTCGAGTTTGCCGCCGTCGAGTTTGAGGATGGTTTTTCCGTCGCCGATCAACGCGGCGGAGCCGTCGGCGATTTTCACGGTCAGATCCCGCGGGGTGAGATTCTCCCAGTTGATGACCGTGCATCGCCAGTCCTGATACCGCGAGAGCGCCTTCTTCCCGGCCCAGTGCAGCCGGAAACGCCCCCGGCGCACCATATCGATGCGCAGCACTTCGTTCCCCTGCGCATCGTTGAGGCTGAAAAGATGACCGTCAAGCCAGGCGATCGAAGTATCCGCCGGGGAAAAATTGAAGATGAATTCCACCGGTTCGCCGGTCAATTTCTGATGGAGGAATTCGATTCCGGCATAATTCGGCCAGACATTCCAGACTCCGAGCCGATCGATTTTGACCGGATCGCCGACCAGACGCAAATCGGGAGTCTTCCGGTTCGATTCCTGACTCAGATCATACCCCGCCAGCGAAATAACGCCGGCAAACAGCGTGGCGAAGCAGAGCAAGACGGTTTTCTTCATGTAAAAAATCTCCTTGTGATGGCTGTCCAGGCAAATGTCATCGCTATTGATTATACCTGATAATCCCCAAAAAGTCAAGTCTTCTCCGGAAAAAGTTCATAAAAAAACGCGCCTGACCGTCGCGGGGGGAATGGGGAGACGTCATGAGACGACACGGCAGTTAAGCCAAGCGGGAGCGTATGTTAAGAAGAAATGCGCAACCGGAGAATCCAATAAATTTTTTTGAAAAAATAAAGTATCAACTATTGACTTTTAAATGAAAATCAGGTATAATTACAGACGAACACATTGGCGAATTCTAATGAAAGGTCATTCAAATGAAACATTGTTTTACCCGCGTGGAACTGCTGTTGATCGTCGGAATTCTGTCGTTGGGGGCCGCATTTCTGCTGCCGGTCGCGGGCCGGGCGGCGGTACAGTCGCAGACCACACTCTGCTTGAACCAGCTCAATCGTCTCAACGCGGGCTTGAACGCCTACGCGGATGCGAACGACGATTATTTTCCAACCTCGTCTCCGGCGAATTATCAGGCGGAATGGGCGTCGCTGGTCGCCCCCTACGTCGGAGTGAAGACGGAAACTTCCGCCCCGGCCGATGCCTTCGTCTGTCCGGCGGATGCGCGGTTCCGGAGCTTGACCTACGGTGATCTTCTCGCGAAGAAATCCAGTTATGGGATCAATGGTTACGGCGTCTGCTGGAACAATCAGAACGGCCAGGGCGTCCGGCGCGCCCACGTCCGGAATCCGGACATGCTCCTCCTCGCCGACGCCGACGGATGGATCGTCGTCGGTTATGCCGGAGAAGGTCCGGCGCGGGTTCCGAAGGCGCGCCATGAAGAGGGCAAGGCGGTCAACATCCTCCATTTCGACGGAACCGCCGAAACGAAAATGGTCAATGCGGAGAAACCCGAAGACATGTACAAGGAAGGCAATCTGCCGACCCATCCTTTCTGGTCCCGAAACATGCGTTGAGTTGAAAAATGAGACTCTTAAATCCAAAAAGGAATACGGGAATGAAAAGAGCATTCACTCTCATCGAATTGCTGGTTGTTGTAGCGATCATCGCCATTCTCGCCGGAATGCTTCTTCCTGCGCTCAGCAACGCCAAGAACCGCGCCCAGCAGGCCAATTGCAGCGCCAATCTCAAACAACTTGCGCAGGGCACGCAATTCTATCTGGCCGACAACAACGACTGGTTCTTCGTCGTTCCCGGCAAAACGCCGCCGGATAATATTTACGGCATCTGGATGCCGCAATGCGCCCCCTATGTCGGCGTCGGTCAGGAGGACGGGGCCGACGCATCGGTCTTCGCCTGTCCCTCCGACTCCTACACGTTGCGCGACGGCAGCCTCACCTACGGCGGATTGCGCAACGGAAAGACCAGTTACGGCATGAATGCGTACTTCATTCTGGCCAATAATTCGCGCGGCGGAACCTGGAGCTTCGTCAAACTCTCGATGGTGACTTCTCCGACCACCTGCATTCTTCAGGGCGACGGCAACGGGCAATCGCTGATCCATTACGCCGAAGGTCTCTACGGCGCGCCCGATCCGCGCCACGGCAGCCGCGACGTGGTCAATTTGAGCTACGTCGACGGTCATGTCGCCTCCCGCAAAATGCTCAACATGAGCCAGTATAATCCCACCGACGAAACCTCCCAGCGCTGGAAGGATGTTTACAAGAACGAAAATCTCGGACTTCGTTCCAACTGGTCGCTTGACGGGAAATGAGTTTCAGTTATATTAGTTACGCTATAAAAAAATGCACGAAGGAATCATATTTATGAAGAGGCACTTCACTTTAATCGAGCTCCTGGTCGTCATCGCCATCATCGCCATTCTCGCCGGAATTCTGCTTCCGGCGCTCGGCATGGCCCGCGACCGCTCCCGGACCGCCAGCTGCGCCAGCCAGATGAAGCAGCTCGGCACCGGAACCGGCATGTACCTGGCCGACAACAAGGATTTCTATTTCTTTGACAAGTCACTCGGCAATAATGCTTATCAGGTGAATTTCACGACCTACCTTGCTCCGCATGTCGGCGTTCCACAGGAGGATTCGGCTTCAGCAAAGGTGTTTGTCTGCCCGCAGGATCTCGGCCGAACCGGAGAATCGGAAGTGATCCTCAACCACATGGCCAATCTGACCTACGCCGGACTGAAGGCAGGCGCCACCAGTTATGGCTTCAACGGTTACGGGCTCGGCAGCCGCTGGCTCCGCGGCGCGCAGGTCGGCATCAAGCCGGAAGACGTGCTGTATCCGGCCCAGATGATCCTCTACACCGACTCCACCCGGAAAACCGTCGTCGGCTACGACGGTGAATATCCCTTCAACGTCGTCGTCCGTCACGGCGGCGGTTCGACGGTAAACATCACCTTCGTCGACGGTCATGTCGAAAGCAAGAAACTGAATATGACCGGTTCCAGTCCGTGGCAGGATGTTTACAAGAAAGAGAACCTCGGCGACGGAAAATACTGGAATCTGCGCGGCTATTGACGCCCGAAAACCGATTCCTTCCGGTAACTCCGTTCCGGTAACGGTGGCGCGAGCCCCGGTTTCTCATATCCGTTTTCCGCCGAACCGTTCCCCTGCTGCCGGATTGCCCGCACCGGAATCACCGATACGGAATAAGCTCTATATTCAACTTCCCCAAATCCCTTTCTGCTCAATCAAGGATTCCCGTACAATGACACGACTTTTCCAATTCCTGCTGTTCCCCGGAGTGCTTTCCTTCGCACTCTCCGCCGTTGAACCGCGGCTGCTCTTCGATCCCGCCTGCGGAAATCCGGATGACCTCGCCCGCAACCGCTGCACGGTTGAACGGGTCGTCAGAGAGGACGGAAAAGCCGTGCTGCGCGTCGAAACCGAACCGGCGCCGGAGTGGTGGCCGGGAGTCAATCTCGCACCGCAGGACGGTTCCGACGCCTGGAATCTTGCCGAATACGACCTCATCGCCGTCGATGTGAAAAACATCAGCGATGTGCAGATCGCGGTGGAAACCCAGCTCGACAACGACGGTGCCGACGGCGACCGTTTCTGCGTCAAATCCGGCGCGGCGATCAATCCGGGCGAAACGGTGACGATCCGCACGCATTTCAACTGCGACGCGAGACTGCCGGAAGAGGTGAAACTCATCGGCGTACGCAATTCACCGGACGGGCTGCCCGGACCGCGCAATCTGGATCCGGAAAAATTCCGCCGCCTCCGGGTTTTCATCTCCGGGCCGGCTGAAAAATACCGTTTTGAAATCGGCGACGTCCGGGCCGAAGATGCGCGCCGCCCCCTGCCCGATGCGCTCCGCAGCGCGGCGACGTTTTTTCCGTTGATCGACCGGTACGGTCAATATATTCACGCGCAATGGCCGGAAAAGATTCATTCGGATTCCGATCTTGCCGCCGCACGACAGCACGAAGCCGCCGCAATCGACGCGCGGCCGGCGCCGGCGTCGTGGGATCGTTACGGCGGCTGGGCCGACGGTCCGCAACTGGAGGCGACCGGCTTCTTCCGTACGGAAAAATACGACGGGAAATGGTTTCTGGTCGACCCGGAAGGGAAACTTTTCTTCTCCAACGGCGTCTGCTGCGTGAGTTACAAAGTCGATGCGGGGGGAACCGCGCTCGACCATCGTGAAAATTATTTTCAGTGGCTCCCGGAAAAGAACGATCCGCGTTTCGGTGTGTGTTTCTCTCAACATCCTGCTCCGGTATTCGAATATTACAAGCGCGAAAACATCAAGCCGCGGACATTCGATTTCTACCGCGCGAACATCATCCGCAAATACGGCGACGATTACCTCAATCAATACGCGACAACCTCAGCCCGCCGCCTTCCGGCCTGGGGGATGAATACCTTCGGCAACTGGTCCGACGCCGGCATCATCTTTCAGAAAAAAATTCCCTACGTGATGACCGTCTACTTCAATTCCCCCCGGCTGGAAGGACATGACGGATACTGGGAAAAATTCTGGGAGGTATTCGATCCAGCCTTCGGAGAGAACATCATCCGCGACTTCCGCAAAGTGGTCGGCGACAACGCCAACGATCCGATGTGCATCGGTTATTTCATCGACAATGAGATCACCTGGGGCAATCAGACCGCCATCGCGGCGGCGGCGCTCCGCTCCCCGGCCACACAGCTCTCCAAAATCGAGTTGCGCAACGATCTCCGGAAAAAATACGCCGACATCGCGAAACTCAACTCCGCCTGGGGCACGAATTACACCTCTTGGGACGAGTTCCTGAAAGAAACGACGGTACCTGACCTCAAGGAACATCCCGCGGCGGAAACCGACCTGACCGCATTCAACGAAAAGGTGATCGACCGCTATTTCCGGATCTGCCGCGAAAGCCTCAAGGCGGTTTCGCCCGGCAACATGTATCTCGGGTGCCGTTTCGCCGGAGTCAATCCGATGGTGGAACGAATCGCGGCCAAATACTGTGATGCGGTCAGCTACAACGTCTACAGCTTCTCTCCCGCCCGTTTCAAAGCGGATTCGGAGGTCGATTTACCGATCATCATCGGCGAATTCCACATGGGCGCCTGGGACCGGGCCGGATTCCACACCGGACTCAAGGGGGTCGCCTCGCAGGCAGACCGCGCCCGCGCCTACGAGCGTTACATGGAAGGTGCGCTCCGGAATCCGCGGATCATCGGGGCTCACTGGTTTGCATGGAACGATCAGCCGGTCACCGGGCGGTCGTTCGACGGGGAGAATTATCCGATCGGGCTGGTCGACATCACAGACACCCCCTATCCGAAACTGACTGAAGCCGCCCGTCGAATCGGAGAAAAAATGTATGAATACCGTCTCAAATATGGAGAACGCATGAAATGAAATTTATCTTCAATTTTTCCGCGTGCCGGATGTGGTTGCCTGCGGTGGTGGCGATACTGCCGCTGCTGCACGCCACCGCTGTCGCCGAAGCCGAAAAAGTGAAAATGCTCCACGATTTCGACACGGTGAAAGACCAGCTCCGGATCACGGCGAATACCGATACCGTCATCCGTGAGGAAAATGGAAAACTGATCGTCGAAACGAAACTTCCGTTTCAGTGGCCGGGGATCTTCCTCCGGGCACTTGACGGGGGCAGAATCAACATTTCCGGGTATCAGTTTTTCGCCGCGGACATCCGAAACATCGGTTCGACGCAGCTCGCGCTCCGCGGCTACATCGACGGCGAAAAATCCGACGGCGTCAACGACTGCGCCACCGGCGGCGTGACCCTCAATCCCGGCGAATCCAGAACGCTGCTGGTCCGTTACAATCAACGCGGCGAAGCGTCGCCTGAGATCAAACTTTTCGGAACGCACGGCTACCCGAAGGGATTCGGCGGACCGGCCAATCTGGACGTCAAGAACATCGTCAAATTCGCCATTCTGGTCGATGCGCCGGGAAACTCCTACAAATATGAAGTAGACAACATCCGCCTGCTCGGAGAATATCAACCGCCTGATCCGGCAGTACGCGATCCGGAAAAATTCTTCCCGCTGGTGGACAAATTCGGCCAATACCGTCATGCGGAATGGCCCGGGAAAATTCATTCCGACGAAGAGATGGCCCGGCGAATTGCCGAGGAGGATGCCGATCTGGCTGCTCATCCCGGCGCCGACGACCGCGATCAATGGGGGGGATATGCCCATGGACCGCAGTTGAAGGCGACCGGATTTTTCCGCACGGAAAAATATGACGGGAAATGGTATTTCGTCGATCCCGACGGACGACTCTTCTGGTCACACGGCATTACGGACGTGAATTCCGAACACATCGCCTCCACCGCGCTGGACGAACGCGCCAACTGGTTCGCGGAAATCCCCCCGTCCGACGGTGTTTTCGGGTGTTGCTTCAGCCGCTGCAAAACGGTTTTCGGCAACGGGTACTACAAGGGGAAGCAGCCGATGACCTTCGATTTCGGCATCGCCAATTTGATCCGGAAATACGGCGAAGCCTATGAACAGCCGTTCATCGAGCGCACCGCGGCACGGTTCAAGAGCTGGGGGATGAACACCTACGGGAACTGGACCAACTGGCCGGTGGCGTTTTCGCATAAAGTTCCCTACGTGGCGCAAATCTACATGTGGGAAAAATGGATCGAGGGCAGCGCCGGACTCTGGAGCAAATTTCCCGACGTTTTCGATCCCGAGTGCATCGCCATCGCCAAACGCCGCGCCCGCAGCCAGATGATCTGGAACAACGATCCGGAACGCAGCATGATCGACGATCCGTGGTGCATCGGATTCTTCGGTGACAACGAAATCGACTGGGGCAATGAACTTGCGCTGGCAAAATCCGTGATCGCCTCCCCCGCAACGCAGGCAGCGAAGCGGACTTTCGCCGAAGAACTGCGCGGAAAATACGGTTCGATCGAAGCGCTCAACGCCGCCTGGAAGAGTTCCTACCGCGACTGGGATGCCTTCCTCGCCTCCACCGAACAACCCGGCTCCGGAGCGGAAACGGATCTGCGCAACTTCAACGCCCGGATCATCGACCGTTATTTCGAAGTTTCCCGCGCGGTCCTTAAAGAGGTGGCACCCAATCAGCTTTATCTCGGAGTGCGGTTCAACGGCCGCAATCAGCGCGTGGAAAAGGCGGCGGTGAAATATTGCGATGTCGTAAGTTACAATCTCTATCAGCATGGGGTGGCCGATTTCGCTCCCGGCGTGGAGGCTGATGTTCCGGTCATGTCCACCGAATGGCATATCGGCGCGCTCGACCGCGGCCAGTTCTTCGGCGGCATCCGCCAGGTGGCGAACCAGCAGGAACGGGCGCACAGTTACATGCGTTACGTGGAAGGTGCGCTGCGCAATCCCAGGATGGTCGGAACGCATTTCTATAAATACCATGACGACGCCGTGACCGGATGGGCGGCCGCAGGCGGGAGTTTTCAATGTGGATTTCTCGACGTCTGCGACAATCCGTATCAGGAGACAGTGGACGCGGCGCGGAAAGTCGGATACCGGATGTACGATATCCGGGTGAATGGAGCAGCTCTCGATGAAGAGACAGAGTAAATTCATGATGAAAAAAAAATCAAATGCGATCCAGATTGTACAATCATTTTCCCAAAAGTGTCAGCTGTCGCAACACTCACCAGAGAGGTAGCACCATGAGAAAAAGATTCACATTGATCGAGCTCCTCGTCGTAATTGCGATCATCGCCATTCTTGCATCCATGTTGCTGCCGGCTCTGAATCAGGCACGGGACCGCGCCAAGGCGGTCTCCTGCGTCAATAATTTA
>CALXNS010000066.1 GCA_944389815.1 uncultured Victivallis sp.
CGTCTGCATGATTTTTCCGAGCAGATTCTGGGTCGCCTGTGACAATTCCTGCGAAGTTTGATCGCCGGTCGCCTGGAATGCGAACGATACTCCGCCCGTGGCTCCGAGTCCCGGAATTGCCGGAGGCACGAAGACCGTCACCTGCGCGTCAGGCAATGCCCTGCTGCGTTCGGTGATTGATTCCTGAATCGCCTTGATCTGAAGTTCCGGCGTCTTGCGCTGACTCCAGTCATTCAGCGTCACGATTACCATACCGACATTCTCTCCCTGACCGGAAGTCATGCTGCGGCCGGGAACGGAGAGCACGTGTTCGACACCGGGCGTCTCCCGGGCGATCTCGGTCACTTCCGCCAACGCCTCCTGAGTCCGCGGCAGCGCCGCGCCCGAGGGAAGGATCACTTCGCAGAAAAGTGCGCCCTTGTCCTCTTCCGGCAGGAATGCGCCGGGCAGCCGATTGTAGACAAAGTAATTGCACGACAGAATCAAACCGAAAATGATCACCGTCAGAAGGCCCCGGCGAACCAGCAGTTTGGCAAAGGCAAGATAACCATTCCGGGTCCAGTTCAGTCCGATGTTGAACCAGTGGTACAATCCGCGCGGTTCACTCTGCGGCCGCAGCACGATTGCGCAGAGCGCCGGCGACAACGTCAACGCATTGACGGTCGAAAGAATCAACGCGATACACATCGTAACCGCGAATTGAAGATAGATTTTTCCGACCATTCCGCCGTAGAAGGCGATCGGCGCATAAACCGCAACCACCACCAGCGTGGTGGCAATCAACGCTCCGGTGAGCTGTTCCATCGACTTCATCGCCGCATCGAACGGAGAAAGATGTTCTTCCTGAATGATACGCACACAGCTTTCGGTTACGCAGATGGCGTCGTCCACCACCGAACCGATTACGAGGATCAGTGCGAACATCGACAACGTATTGATACTGATTCCGAATGCATAAAGGAAGATGAACGTTCCGATCAATGAAACCGGAATCGTCACCGCCGGCACGATCGTCGCGCGCCAGTCCTGCAAAAAGAGCCAGGTGATCGCCACCACCAGAATGAAGGTGAGAAGCAGTGTCATGACGATTTCGTGCATCGTCACGCGGACGAAGTTGGTCGAATCGTATCCGAGAGTCCACTCCATGCCCTCGGGGAAATTCTTTTCCAACTCATGCAGCGTGTTTTTTACCTGCGCAAGCACTTCAAGCGCGTTGGCGTCGCTGAGTTTGAAGATCGCCAGCGGCACGGTGGGGCGGCCGTCGAAATAGGCGGTTCCGGTGTAATTTTCGGAACCAAGTTCCACCCGGGCGACATCGCGCAACCGGACGAGACGACCGTCTTCGCCGCTCTTGATGATGATGTTTTCAAACTCCTCCGGTTCCTGAAGCCGCCCCTTGGTATCGACTTTGAACTGCATGAAGTTGCTGGCCGATTCGGTGCCGACCGAACCGGTGGCGGCCTGCACGTTCTGGCTGGAAACCGCACTGGAGATATCGTCCGTCGTGATGCCGAGCGCACGCATCCGGTTTGGATTAAGCCAGATTCGCATGCTGTAGGTCATGTCGGTAAAGACGAGCGCCTGACCGACGCCGCTGATGCGCGAAATGGCGTCGCGCATGTGGATGCTCGCGTAGTTGCTGATGAAAAGCGGCGTGTGTTCAGGATTGGTGCTGGTGATCGCGATCATCCCGAGAATGTCGCTGGAGCGCTTGTATGCGGTCACGCCGTTGCTCACCACTTCGGTGGGAAGCGAGTGTTCTGCGCGTTTGACGGCGTTGTTGACGTTGACGTACGCCATGTCGTCATCGGCGTCGGACTCGAAGGTCAGCGTAAGCGTATAGTTTCCGGAGTTGTCCGACGTCGAGGAGTAATAAACCATATCCTCGATGCCGTTGACCTCGGATTCCAGCGGCGCGGCGACGGTGTCGGCGATCACCTGGGCGCTGGCGCCGGGGTAGGAGGCGATAACCACGATTGTCGGCGGAGAAATCTCCGGGTATTCCGCGATCGGAAGTTTGAACATGCAGACCAGACCGGCAATGATGAAGAACAGCGATATGACGATCGCGAACTTCGGCCGGCGGATGAAAAATGCTGAAAACATGGAGTCTGCCCTCCCGTTATTTGTCCGCTTCGGCCATACCGACCGGATTGACCGTGCCGCCCGGAGTTACTTTGTGGAGACCGCCGACGACAACCCGCTCGCCCGGGGTCAGGCCGGAAAGGATGAGTTGCTGATCATAGATCTGATTGCCGACGACGACTTTGCGTTTTTCAATCTTGTTGTCGTTGTCCACGACGTAGACGAAATGGTCCTTGCCGTCGGTCATCAATGCGGAGACGTTGACGGCCGGATACGGTTTCTCGAATTTTTCGGTGAATTTCACGGTGACGTAGCCGCCGGGGATCAACTCCATTTCCGGATTGTCGGCCTTGAACCGGAGCATCATCGTGCCGGTTTCCGCCTCGACCTGATTGTCGATGAAGTCAAGCTGAGGCGTCTGGCTGAATTTCCGCCCGTCGGCACGAACGATTTCCAGTTCGGACTGACCCTGCTTGTCGCTGCCGAAGCCGAAGTGGCGGAAAAAGTCCGCCTCGCTCATCGAGAATTGAATCTTGATCGGATTGTAACGCACGATCGTTGCGAGCGTGCCTTTTTCCGGTGTGATGTAATTGCCTTCGCTGAAGACGCGCAAACCGATTCTGCCGTCGATCGGCGAACTGATCTTTGTATAGGAGAGATCGTTTTCCGCCAGCGTCAGGGCCGCCTTGGCCTCTTCGATTTTCGCTTCATAGGTCTTCAACGTCCGCAGCGAGCTGTCGTAAGTGGTCTGGGCGGTCGCCTGGGTTTCGATCAATTTCAGATAGCGGTCATACTCTTTCTGGGCGTAGGCGTATTCGGCTTCCATCTGAGCGAGCACCGACTTTGCGGAACGGACATTCGCTTCGTAGACGGTGTCCTCGATTTCGAAGAGCGGCTCGCCGGCTTTGACCATGCTGCCTTCTTTGAAGTCAGCCTTTTCCAGTGTGCCGGAAACCCGCGCGACGATATCGACCGTTTCGTCCGCGACGATGGTTCCGACGTAGGATTTGGGTTCACTGCGTTCGACGGTTGTCACTTCTGCAACTCGAACCGATGGCGCCTGACCCGGCTCCGGTCCGGCCGCGGTTGCCTCCGCGGCGCAGAAGAGCGCCGCAATGCCCGCCAGAAAAAGCGGATAAGATTTTCTGACATGAAAATTCATTTGGATATTCCTCCAGGGTTATCATTCATATTTCAGAACGTTTCAGTATGCAAAGAGATGATTTTATCCATATGTGGAATTGCGTTTCCATCATATTTTTCCTGTTTGGGATATGCTTTCCCGGGGGATGCCGCCGGTTTTTTCTGAACCTCCTTTTTAAGAACATGTTTATAATATGGAAACCCGAATAATTAACTATGAATAAATAAAATATCATAAAAACTCTTTTTTTCAATTGAAAAAATCGCGGAAAATCCGTTTTTTTTCATGAAAAACCGGAAAATTTTTTTCATCGCAATTGCCGGCTTCATTCTCCGGAGCGTGTTGGAGTCAGGGGTAACGGAGCGAATGTGTGCTGGGTGAGAAAATGCTGATTTTAAATGGTCGATGAAAACATTTACCGGATTGACGGTTTTGTCGTGAGGAATGGGAAGCGGGCGTGCAGGGGATCAATTATGGAGAAGGAAGACAGGAAAAGCATGAGTTGCGCTCGGGAGAAGCGTTTTTCAGAAGAGTGTTATGTTGAAATGATTGTCGTCGCTCTCCGGCGGGAGAAACAACCGGTTCTGCCCGCCGGAGACTATTTGCGCAGAATACCGGAGGATTATTCTTCCGGCAGTTTTATGTCGGAACAGAAAAGGATTGCACTCCAGAGTTCCTTCCACGAAGCATTGGCGGGAAGGCGCACTGTGTAGATGGCATACACTTTGTCGTCGTACGAGGCCAGCGAATAAGCGCCGATCTTCATTTTATAATTGGCAGTAAGCATTCTGTACATGAGGTCATTGCCTTGTTTTCCAACGTCACCGAACACGACCCAGATTTCCCGGACGGTGAGATCCTTATAGTTACTGAGGTTGGAATTTACGATGACATTATTTCCATCGGTGAAGGGCAAATTGAAGTCACAGCCGGAAGTGATGGAATATTTGACATCATTCTGGTCAAACAACTTCTTGATGTTGTAATCAATCTTCGGTTCTTCGGCGAAAAGGGTTGAGACGATGCCCGACAGAAAGACAAAAAATAAAACGGCAAACTTTTTCATGTCGACTTTCCTTTTTTATGGAGTAAGTGTAAATTTGTTGGAGCAAAGGCGCTTTGCAGCGGCTTTCCCGTCCGGGAAACTCTGGTGGCGGATGTTATGCGATCTCTCTCCTTTCTTCGAATTATTCTGAAACGATGAAAAATTAATTCAGGGGTGTAAACAAGACGCCCGTTGCCGATCGATTGAAATTTTAGTTAGCGTAATAAAATAGTGCATAAAACTGCTGAATTCAAACTTTAATACATTATTATTTACCTGTTTTCCATCTTTTTGCCAGGAAAGTATATAAAAATATGCTGTCTTTCTGCCGCCGACGACATCTGCTGTCTTTATGAAAAATACATACTCCCGGTGCAAAATATTGCAGCAATTCAGTAGAAATCGTCTTCAAATTCCTCCGGACTGATCCGATGAACAATCATAAATAAGCCGTCGGAACCTTCCATTCTGTTTTTCCTCGAACGGAAATGTTTCATGCAAAGAATATGTTTTTGTGAAAATAAATCCATACTCCCTGATAATCGGACTGAGGCATTGCGGAGGATTGCGACCGGTTATTTCCGGGAGTGTCTGGAGGCGGGATTGCTCGAGTGCAGCGACGCCGTAAGTTTTCACCCGTACAATGAAACCTCGGAAGGGGCGGGAAGTTACTGGATGTCTGCAACGGATCCGGACGGTTTCGAGAAGGAGCTGCAGGATCTGGCGGCACTGGTGAAATCCTATAATAAAGACAATAAGGAGATCAAATTTTATTTTACCGAACTGGGGCGGTCGGTTTCGAAGATACATTGTCCGGACGAGGCGGCGCAGGCGGATTATCTCAGCCGGGTGATGCTGGTGTATTTCGGCGCGCGCATCAACGGGTTTCCGCTGGAGGCGGTCTGCTGGTACGATCTGAAGTGCGACGACTTCAAGCAGAATGTTCCGCCGCACGAATCGAGTTTCGGTTTGATCAGCAACGATGGTGCCCGGGGGCGTCCGGCCTATTGGTATTATGCGGCGTTGATCGATTATTTCGGAGATCCGCGGGAATATTCCCCGGCGGCGGATATTGTGGTGAATTTTTCCGACAACGCGGCTGCGGCGAAACATTTCGCCTGGAAACAGCGCAATGGAACGCTGGTCGTTCCGTATTGGCGGATGATTCAAATCGACGCGGTCAAAGAGGATTTCCCGACGTTGCTGACTGTGGAAGGGATCAAACGGCCGGTTCGGGAGGTGCGGCTGTTCGATCCGGCCGCACGGGAACCGCGTTCGATCGGTTTCCGTCAGGAGGGAACACGCCTGAAGATTCCGGTGTGGGTTTACAGCCGGGCGAACTGGCTGGAAATCGCATTCTGAACCGCCGCGGGCGGACGCCGTCATCCGGTGCAATTTTGAAGGTTCCGCACCGGATGACGGGGGAGGGGGGAGCGTTATTTGTTCCGGGTGTAATAATCATTGCTCTGCAACGTGAGCAGCAGCGCGAGGAGCGTGCCGGGCAGCCAGCCGGCGAGTGTGAAGACGAAGACATAGACGATCGCCCCGCACCCTTTGTCGATCACCGCCAGCGGCGGAAATACGACGCAGAGGATGAGCCGCACTGCGAGCAGCACGATATCCCGACATGTGAGCTGCATGGGGACCGCCCGGATGACGGGCGTGTTTGCCGTGGTGGAGAATGCGCCGTTATCGAGAGCGGACGACTCGCTTTTATCCGTTGCCAGGCAGATCAGCATGGCAACGAGCATGGCGGGAATCCAGCCGGTCAGAATGGAGAGGAAGAACAGCCCGAAGAGCAGTCCCACGCCGCAGCCGAATATGGTCAGCAAATAGACCACGCCTACGGAGAAACATCCTTTGTCGAAAACCGCAAGCGGCGGAAATACAATGCAGAGGATGAGTCGCCACAGCAGACTGATTTTACCGGCCTTGACCATGCAGGAATCATAAACATTCATTTTTGAATACTCCTTATGATTTTATTCTGTTGAAAACTTTTCATTATAAATCAGGCAGCCGGAAAGCACGAAACCCGGCGAGAGGAGAAAGGTTGCGAACGGCAGCAGCAATAACAGGGATGCCGTGCATCCGAATGCGGTTATCAGGAAGAAATTTTGAGCCGCCTCCTTCAGAAACTCCCCGCTTTGAATCCCGTGGTTCGCCGCGCAGCCCTGTATGCCGGAAATTCCGAATAAATATCCCAGCATCAGAAATCCGATGATCGGACCGACGATTGGAACCAGCGGCTGAATCACGAGAAACAGGATGCTCAGAAGTGCATTTCGCGTCGACAACCGCAAGCCGTCCCGGAAAAGTTCCAGCTGCTTCTTTCTGTCAAAATTGCTTGAAAAATGGAACCACCTCGCTTCGAAACATTCGATCATGGAATCGAAAATGAATGCGGAAAAACATTGATATAAGATTTCGATGGTGAAAAAGATGACAATGCAGAACAGTATTGTCAGGAAAAGCCCGCAGAACCAGGGCGGGAAATATCTCGCAAAATCGAATCGTTCGCCGAGCGCGGAAAATAAGTTCAGGAATTCCGGATAAATCAGGAAATACGCCGCCAGAATCAACCCGGCGTAGACCATTGCGATCATCAGGAGCGGCAGCAGAGCGAATTTCCACAGCCATTTCTCCCTGAAGAACAGTTTCTGACCGGCGTACAGATAATAAATCCCCTCTTTCAAATCATGCAGGATTTGATTCATCAGTTGACTGTTCCAGTGATTTTTCCAATCGTTTCAGAGGACATTCCGCTTTCGAGAAGAACCCGTTTCCTGTACGGCATTTGAGCCGGGGAGCGGGGCGCGGGTTCTTCACCGAACTCCACACTCCGGATTATCGCCGCGGCGGTCGCGGTGCGGGACGCGGCGCGGGACGCGGCGCCGGAGGCGGGCGCCGTTCAATCCGTCGCGGAGGATTATAATAGCGCGGCGGCGGTGGCGGCGTGACGATGACCGACGGCGTGACTGGCGCCGTGACGATGACCGACGGCGTGGTGACGGTCGGAGTGACGACCACCGGAGTCGGCGTGGTGACGGTTGGAGTGACGACCACCGGAGTCGGCGTGGTGACGGTCGGAGTGACGACCACCGGGGTAGTTGTCACAGTTGGAGTGACGACTACCGGGGGCGGCGGATAGAGCGTCCGCTGTATCACGCCAAGTCCGGCGCCGACCAGATTGACGATATCCGCTGCGAGGCGGACGCCGCTGCCGCCGCCGCGGTGACCGCCGCGATGCGGCGGTGGCGGTCCCGGCGGGCCGGCAATGGCGCTGGCGGCGGTGACGACTGTGATCAGCAGGAAAACGGCGATTTTATGAATGTTTTTCATATTGGACCTCCTGTCGGGTTAAAGTTTCAACTTTTCCGGAGTTTTGCTCCTTTCTATTATGGTAGGGGAAAAGCAGGAGATGAAACTGACACATTCGTAAAAAATTTTTTGTTAAAAACCAATGATTTGTTTTCCTGCAGAAATTCGATTCCGGGCGGAACATCGTGCGACGGTCGCCGGAACAGAAGGAATTCAACAGGAGATTCTTTTATTATTTGCTCTGGGAAACGGCGAAGAGATGTTCCAGCAGCGCCTTGTTTTCCGCGACAAGCTGCGGATGATAGAAACTTGCCACGTCAGGATCATCGTCGTTCCAGGAAAGAATTTCCAACCGGCTGCCGTATCTGGCGGGAACTGCGCGCGCTCTGGCGACGAAGATCTCATTCTGATCCTGATCGACTGCCACGACGATGAAATTCTCATCCGGGAGGATGCCGTGTTCACTGCCGCGGTCGATCTGCATGAAGACGCTGTCGCCGCGGCTGCGCAGCGAAGTGACGTTGCCGGTGACCGGGTAACGCCGGCACAGCTCCGGATACAACTGATTGAAACATTTGTCGATCGCCCGGGTGAGCAGCACGTCATTCGTGTCACCGCCCGAGTTGTAACCGGTGAAGGATTTGGTGAACTTATCCGCTGCGCCGCCTCTGGTGTTGAGAGAGAATTCCGTAATTCCGTCGCGGTTCACGCCGTTGAACGCCATGTCGACTTCGTATCCGATGGCGAAGGCGGACGACGTGTCCCGATAGGCGAATTTCACGATCGGATAAACGTCAAGAATGAAGATGGCGTCCTTGTATTTATCCTGCCGGTCAGCGGAGATCACGGAGAAGCGTTTGCTCTCGTTGAATTTGTTTTCCAGCGTTTTCTGGAAGAATGCGTCGTTGATGTTGGCCGGAAGCGCCACCTTGTCCGGGCTGAGCGCCTTGATCGGGTGCAGCCGCAGAACAATCTCATTGTTCCGGTTGTTGGTGAAGAGATCATAGCGCCCCTGCGGGGTGTAATCGATGCTGCTGCATCCTGCCAGCAGCATCGCGGCAGCTCCGCCCAGAATCGAGAGAAAGGCAAAATGTTTCATAAATATCTTTTCCTTGATTTTATTCGACCGTATTGAGGTCGGAAACCATGTCGATAAGTTCGTCGTCCATCTCGCGCTGCTCCTGGAAGTGCTGCAACAGGAAATTTCCGGCGGCGAGTGAATTATTCAGTGCCGGCAGCAGTTGCAATCCGACCACACTCACTTTCGTGTAACCGACGAACGGTTCATCTTTGCATTCTCTTTTGATCCGCTTGATCTCGCGATTCCAGTCCTGATTGAGCAACCGTTGCAGTTCGGGGCGGGTATTCTCAATTGCCCGGCTCAGCTGATTGATCAGCGACTGGTTTTCCAGAATACCGAAGGCATTCTGAAGCCGGGCGCATTTCGCCGCATCCTGCTTCATCCATTCGGACCAGACAATTTGCGCCGCCTCGGCCCGGGAAACCTCTCTCTTATTCTGGAAGCTCGAAACCTGTCCGGAGAATTCCTCGAACAGTGCGAGATCTCCATTGGCGTCGTATTCGATGTAGGGAATGACCACCTCGGTGTGGAATTGAGCCGTCACTTTAGCGACAAGGATGGCGGCGTTATCCAGAAATTGATCCCCGACCGGCGTGTAGACCAGCGGCTTATAATTCTTGAATTGTTCCCATTCCCGCTGCGTTTTCTGCTGAATCTCCTTCGAATCGTATTGACAGATGGGACGGCATTCCGGATACTTGCGGCAATCATGGGCACCGACACCGGAGAGAAACGCCTCCCAGGTGGTCTGTTTGTCCACAGATTCATAGGGATCGGTATTCAAGTTGCAGCATCCGGTGGTGCCCAGCATCAGGGCGACGGTGCAGAGCGCGGCGAAGAGAGTGAGTTTCCGCATGGTCAATTTCCTCCATTTTGAATTGATGGTATTTATTGGATCAGGTTGTTTTGTCATATTCCTTGTGAAATCTTGTTTATTTTTGAGTTAACTTGATATTCCGGCTCTGGAAGTTGGTGATCTTCCCGCGCAGAAGATTGTAGATGTATTCCTGCACGGATTTTTCATCGTAATAGGTGAAGGCATCGAACTCCGCATAAACCGAGCCGGTCGGCGAATGATCCAGATTGATCTCACTGATGCTGAAGAGATCGTTGTGATTGATTGTCGCGGTGACTGTTTCAAAATCACGGGCGTTGGCAAGCTGGATGCGCACCTGAAACGTGAACGGCACCAGAATGTTGTATTGCAACGGGTTTTCCGAGGTCTGCACCATTTGCGGGATCCGGCGGAGATTTTCCAGAACCGCATTCCGCTGGGAATTTTCGTAATATTTCACTTCATAACGGATCTCCTTCATGCCGGTTTGCTTCTCGAATGCGGTTCCGGCCAGGAGCTGATCGATAGCGGCGGGCACGTCTCCGGCAATATCGCCCGTGACGGTGAAGGTCAGAAGCTGAGCGGGGGGCGCGATCGTGATCTTGCGCGTGTCGTCCTCCAGCGTTACCGTAACTTCCAGCCGGCGCTTTTCAAGTTCGGCAAGCGTCGTCTCATAGAGCTGCGGCGTGATGTAGGCATCCACTTTGCCGTCGCGGAGCTGTTTATTCCAGCGGAGCGCCACGGCGGAGAGTTCCTCCGGCATAGCGGCGGATTCCACGATGACATGGATGAGCGGCGCCGCCGTCGTCACAGTTGGTGTGACCGTTGCGGTCGCACCGGTCGCGGCGGCCGCGGCGATGGTGTTTCCGGAGACGGGGGTTCCCGCGGCCACGCCGTTGGAGGGGACGACCACGCGGCAGGAAGTTTCATCCTCCTCGACGATGTGTGCAATCTGACGGAGTTTTCCGAACACCGCAAGCTTTACTGCCCGGTTGCGGCAGAGTGCAGAATAGCTCTTCGTGGCGTTGTCGTAACGGAAGCCGTCCGTGCCGAACTGTTCGGTGAAGAACCCCTCCAGCGCCATCGGCGAACCGTCGATCACCGTGACAATGATTTGAAACTCCTGCTCCGGCGCCTCATGAAGTTGAACGATCCAGGCGTTGTTTTCGAAGAGCGGTTCTTCGGTGAGGCGGCGGCGGTTCTGCTGATCGCGCAGAAAAGCGGTGTATTCCGCCCGGGTGAGGCGTTTTGCAACGGTGTTGTTGCGGGGCGTGGTCTTCCATTGCAATGCGATTTCATTGAGGATCGACGGAGAGTCGGCGTGCACGACAACCGGAAGATATTCGTTGTTCTTGTGGACGATCACTTCATAATTGGTGTCCGAAATTGCCTGAACGTCGCAGAGGTTCCGACTGCCGTCGTCCGTGTTGAGCGATTTAAGCGTTTCGATGAAGGCGATCTTCTCGTCACGGTTGAGATTGTTGACCTGATAGATGCCGAATTTCGCCAGATATTGGAAGTCGTCGCCGAAGGTCTGCGTGAAGATCGGCTCCAGTTCGAGCGGTTCGCCTTCGATCACGGCGACGATCAGCGGTTGTTCCGTGCGTTGGGCCAGCGTGATGCGGTATTCGGTCTTCTTGAGGAAGAAGAGCAGACCGCCGTCGGAGATCGACCAGAAGGGATCACCGCCGGTCCAGTTGCCGGCGAATTCGTGGCGGTGTTCGCGTTGAAGTTTGTCGAGGATCTGCCGGATCTGACCGCGTTCGGCGCGGGTGATCACGCAATTGCGCAGATAGGCGCCGTCCTCCTCCTGAACGAACTCAAGCTGGGCGAACTTGGGCACATTGGCGGCCAGTTCACTCTTGACCGTTTCGTAGAAATCGTTTCCTGCCTGATTGAGGATCGCCACTTCCACCCGGCACGGCATCACATAAGTTGTCAGCATGGAGCAGCCCCACGCGATGACGGTCAGGAGCAGGAGGATTCCGCAGAGCGTCCAGAACGGGTGACGCGCCGCAAACCCGAACCGCCCCAGCCAGGTGCGCATGGTTTTGTCCGTCTCGGCTCCCGCGGTGGCGATGACGTTGGCTTTGACTGCATCGACGATGTTTTTGCGGTGAGTTCCAATGGGATCCATTGCCGCTTTATGAGCGTCGGCAAGTTTTTTGGCCGCTTCTTCCATGATGAAGACATTTTTCCGGGCATCGAGTTCGACCGTGGCGGCGGCTTTCGCCAATTGATTCCGGAGGCTTTCTTCCTTCAGCTTCCGTGCCCGGCGATTGTATTCCCGCTCGAATTCGGTTTCCGCCCCGTTTTCGCAATAGAGGAAGGCGACGTTCAGCGAAAGGGTTTTCAGCCAGGACGGGAGCGTGTTTTGAAGGAGAGTTTTGTCCAGTTTCATTCCGCCGGTTTCGACCAGTTCCCGGCCGGAGCACGTGAGCTGATTGACGGCATTCTGCAATTGCAATTTCAGTTCGGCTTCTGGAAGCAGGGCGGAAAGATCGCTCTCGCTCCAGCACTCCCGGCCGGGCTCCCGCTGATGCAGCGTCGAGAGCAACGCGGCGAGGGTGGTGCAGTCCGCGAAATTCAACGTGCCGTTCCAGGTGATGTCAGCCACGAAGGGATTCGGCACCTCTTTCTTATTCAAATCGTCGATCGAAAAAGTAAGTCCGAATTCGCCCGGAAAGAGTCCGAAGATCAGACAATCGTCCATTCTCTCCTGCGCGATCCGGTCGGAGACCGGTTCGAGCACAACCGTGCCGCCCGCCTGCGATTGACTGTTGCTGATGGCGCACAGCGTCAGCAACCGTTCCTTTTCCGAGGCGTGCTCCCGGAGCGTCTTCTTCGTATACCATCTGACAATGGTCGACATATTGAATTCCTTTGCTGTTTGGAAACTTAGAGTGAATTGATCCGATGATTTTTTTCCCATTCGGCGATTCTCTTCGCCGCTTCGGCGGTGGCCGGGGAGGTGCTGACGCCCCGGAGAGACTCGCGAATGAGCGAAATATTACCGCGGTCAAGTTTCATTGTCGCTGCCGATTGTTCGATGCGCCGGGCCAGCGTAACGAGTTCCGCGGCGGAGAATCCTTCCGTCGCGCCGGCAAGATGGATGAGCGCTTCCTCATCGACCGCGAAATTCATCGACCGGAACGTCCTGGTCAGGATCCCGTTCCGGGCCGGAAAATCCGGCGCGTCCACCCGGAAGAACGTATTGAACCATCCCGCCTGGAGAAATGCGTCATCAATCCGGTCGGGTGCGTCGGTCGTTCCCGCCAGCAGAATGTTTCCTCCGGCACGTTTGATGTTTTCCAGCTCCCGCACGAACCGCTCCGAAACTTCGTTGCGGCAGCAGAAGAGTTGTTCCATGTCATGAATCAGCACCGTCGCGTCCGGCGTATTGCGCAGCGGCAGAAACCAATCCCGCACCTCCGCGTCGTTCCGATTCCGGAAATCGTTCGCGTCGATTTGCAGGCACGGCCACTGCATTTCTCCAATCGCCGCCCGGGCGATGAAGAGCATACCGCACCCCGACGGGCCGTAAAAGCAGACCCCGCGGGCCGGTGCCGGATCTGGACGGGAATCCGACACCGACCCGCAACGGCGGCAGTGTTCAATCAGCCGCCGCTGAATCTGCAACTTCAGTTGTTCCATGCCGCAGACGTCGGCGAGACGCTCCGACAGACCGTTGAGGCGAACTTCACGCTCCCCGGCACGCGGAGTCGTCGACACAGGACTCGAACTCGGGTTCTGGAAAATCCCCGCAGGGAGATCGGGACGCAATTGCCGCATGGTTTCGAGCCTGGCCTGAAGAACGGCGTTATTCTTTTCCGCCGTCTGGAGTTTTGCGGTCAGATCCTTGATGAGCTCCGCTTGTTTCCGGAGCTGCTCCTGATCCGCCTCATGCTGTGCGGCTGCGCTTTCCAGCTGTTGATATTGAGCATTTTCCAGTGCTTTGGCCTGAATAAAGGCGGCCTCCAGAGCCTTCGACCTCTCCTGCTCTTCCAGATATTTCTGCATTAAATTCTGATAATCGACTGCAAGCGAGGATTCTTTGCCGACCAGGTTCCGTTCCGTTTTCTCCAATAATTCGTCGATATAAGGTGAGACATTCAAATTAAGTTCATCCAGTCCCATGATCGTTCACATTCCCAATTTATCTTATCAAGTAGTGTTGCTTTATACAGGAAGGAAATCTCAGTCGTGAAATCTGACAAGTGCAAACGATTATTTTTTCACAATTCCGATATTCTGTTCCCATTCGGCAATCAATCGCAGGTCTTTTTCGGAAACCGAACTCTTGATCATCTCAAGCGCTTCTTCGAACATTTCCCGCGTATAGACCGGTTCTTCCGAACCGTCTTTTCCTGCGGCGACATCCCGTCGGAACGCGATCGCGGCCACGGCCTGCGCCAGATTGCCGACGTCGGCACAATTGTAATTTTCACACCGTGCGGCGACTTCGCGGAGAAGTTCGTCGGAAAGCGTTACATTCCGCTTCCGGAAAAAGAGTTCCAGAATCTCCCGGCGCGACTCCAGATCGGGCAGCCCGGCTTCGATCTTGATGTCGAACCGTCCCGGACGCAGAAATGCGCTGTCGATCGCATAGGGGCGGTTCGTGGCGCCGATGAAGAGCAGCGTATTGTCGGCGTCCTTGGCGGCGAATCCGTCGAGTTCCTGAAGCAACGAGGTGACCATGCGGTTTTCATAACCGGCCATATCTTTCTGATTGCGGTCGGGCATCAGGGCGTCGATTTCGTCGATGAAGATGATTGCAAATGGCTGTCTGCGGGCCTCTTCGAAGAGTGCGGCGAGCTGTTTTTCGGTTTCGCCGACCCATTTGGTGACGATGTCGCTGCTCTTGATGACGTAGACGCAGGCGTCGAGTTCTCCTGCCAGTGCGCGGACGATGAAGGTTTTTCCGGTACCGGGCGGGCCGTAGAGGAGGACTCCGCCGCCGCGTTTGATGCCGTGTTTCCGGGCGAGATCCGGATATTTCAATGGATTGATGACCAGTTCGCGGAAATTCTCCTTGACGTTCTCCATGCCGGCGACGTCGGCAAGTTTCATATCCGGGCGTTCGGCCGGCTTGAAGACTTTCGGAACATCGTCGCTGCCGGAAGGTTCTCCCTGATTCGCCGCCGGAAGCGGCGTGCCGGACGGAGCGGCTTTTTCCTTCAGTTTCTTTGCCATTTCGAGCAGCCCGCGTCCGTTCTGCAGATAGGCGGCGGCGATTTTCCCGCTGGTCGCCCTGGCCAGAAGAAAGGTGAAGGTCGCCGCCTGGCAGGTGTGATGAAAGGCGAGTTTGTAATTTTTTGCGGCACAAGCTTCGGCGGCGAGCTTTTCGTGCTCGATCTTTTTGTCGTAATTGAAACTTCCCATGACAATGGTCTCCGAAATTACTTTACTGCCGGTCGTCGTCCATCAGGCGTTGAAGTTCCTTCAGACCGGCCTCGGCTTCGGCGTGGATGGCGGCGTCCTCCTTCGACGGAGCGGCCGCGCCGTCCGCGCCGTCGGTTTCGGCGGCCATTTCGCCGGCAATTTCGCTTTCGAGAATCTTCATCGATTCGGAAACATTCAATTCAGATTCATCCTGCTTTGCCAGTTTCCGTTCATCTCTGGCCATTTGTTTTTCGAGCGCATGATCGATTTCATCAACGGTGGCGGTGGCGAGATCGAGGTCGCCGAACGCATCGGCGACGTCTTCCGGCGCCATGTCCATTCCGAGATTGGCGGCGTATTCCCCGAGCAGCCGGGTGATGTTGATTGCGGTGGCGCCGCTTTCGACCGCGGCGATCTTCACGTCGAACGCCATCGAACGGCGTTGCAGTTGAGAGATGGTCTTCCGGAGCATGTCGTGCGCCTGAATCGCCTGAACCGCCTGCGATTTCTGACCGGCTTTCAAATATTCGCGGGCGAGCGTCCACTGTTTGTCGGCCTTTCGTCGCAGGTCGTCGATCTTCTCCTCCTGCGCCTCCTGAGCGCGTTCAAGTTCCATGCGCCGGCGGCGGCGGTTGCGTTCCTGTTCGCGTCGTTTTTCGCGTTCGAGTTCTTCCTGAGATCTGGGCGGGATCTGGTTCCGGTTGTTCTCCTCCTGATCCATCGCTTCGAAAAATTTGCCGAGCACTTTGAAAATACCCATGATTCACTCCTTTGTCCTCTGATTGGAAAATTACAGTTCCATTTGTTTTTTTAAATCTTCAATTTCTTTGTCGGCAACATCTTTCGACTTGTCGGAATCGTTTTTTTGCTCCTGCTTGGTTTTCTCCATGTCGTCATCGTTTCCGGCATAGGCGCGACGCAGTTCCTGAAGCGCGGCATCGGTTGCGGAGTCATCATCACTGGTGGTCTGATTTTGAGACGCCTCACCGCTGCGGGCGGAGTGGCGTTTTTTCTTTCTGGCGCCGTCGTACCGAACCTCTTCGAGCTCGTCGATGTAGCTGTCTTCCAGTTCCAGATCGGAAACATGATCCTGCGTCTCCCTGGTCAGATCGTCGATGAGGGCGGTGTCGTCCGGGGTGCGGGCGGCCTCCAGATTGAATTTGAGCTTGCGGAGAATCAATTTCTCCTTGTCCAGATTTCGTTCGTAGAGGGTGCGCATCTCCCGGATGCCGTCGAGTTCCCTTTTCAGCGAAAGCAATTGAATTTTATAGGTTTCCTTCGCCGTGGCGGAAGCGCTTTCGTAGAGTTTGAGCAATTCGCGAATCCGGTTTTCGAGCTGTTCGATTTCCCGGAGCTGGGTGTTGAGTTTGTCATGAATGTCGCGGATGCAGTTCTCGTGTTTTCTGATCTCCTCCTGAGGAGTCGGTTTTCCGGTTTCGGCAGCGGAGGCGTTTTCCGCGGTATCCGGCTCTTCGCCTTCGAGAGCGAAACATTTTTTCGCCAGAAACTTCCAGATGCTCATTTATGCTGTTCTCCTTTCTGAAAAACCTTCCTGGCCAGCCACGCATTGAGGCTTTTGGCGACGAGCGCGCAGAGTGCCAGACCGAGAATCGTCGTTATCTTGTAACGGTTCCCCGCCTGGGAACCGATCAGAATGTAAAATCCAATCGTGCTGAATGTTACAAGAATGATTTCATCCCCGTAGGATTTGACCAGTGCCGGCAATCCGGCGGAATACGGTTGACTGAGCAGCGCAGCAGAATTGCGGCGCTTTCCCGCCGCGCGTTCGTCGACCGGCAGGATTTCCCCATCCACGTAACGAAATCTCCCTTGCGCAAGCAAAAAGGCGAGCGTCCGGCGGAAGAGCACTTCCGGATATCCCCACGTATGCATGATCTTCTCCGGCGTGCGCCGTCCGGTTTCCGGATTCCGGAACCGGGCGATGCATTTTTCCAGATTCGCGGCCAGTTCGGGGAGGGTGACCGGCAGCAGATGCAGAAGGAATCCCCACCAGACCGACCGGCCGGTTTTCTCCGGGAAATGAATGTTCCAGCACTCCTCTGAATAACGGCAGAAAATATTGAACTCATACGCGCCTTCGGCGAAGACGCCAAGCAGCTCATCCGGACATTTTCCGCTTGTGCCGATCACCCGGCCGAATCCGGAGACGTGCCGGCAGTAATGGTTGTCCGCAAAGCGCGCCGCATCGTCGAACAATTTCTGGAGAACGGGAAAATATTCCGCCGGAACAGCCGGGAGAATCCGCCCCTGCCGCACCGGCGTGATGAACGCGGTCGCGACGAGAAAGGAAACAAGTTTGCTCTTCAGCTCATAAATCAGGATCGAATTCGTCCGGCGGGCGATTTCCCGGTCGGCGGGGGCAAGCAAATTGCGCTGCGTCAACTGATCGAGCCACAAATCTGTCAGATCGTCCCGCCGCAGCACTTCGCGAACCCGGAGCCGGCCGGGATACAACCGGGCCGTCCAGCCCAGGCCGATGTCTGGAAAGCTGTAATCGCGACCGTAACTGGTCAAGTTGGAGTGAATATCCTGTTGAAACCGGATATTCAACGCGACTGCAAGATTGATTTCTTTTTTATCTTCTTTATGGATAATATTTTGTGCTGTGTGGTCTTCCTGCGTTGCGGATTCGCCCGCAAGCGCATCGGAACTTTGCGGAGTCGTCTCCGGCTGCGAACCGCCGGCAGGTGCATTCGCATTCGGAGCGGTTTCGGCCAGAGCAGACGGTTGCGGGGCAGTTGCGTCGGCGGCCGTGGGCGTCCCGCTTTTTCTTTTGGCGGCATGTTTCTCTGAGGGGATGATTGTGCCCGCCTCATTGATGAATAAATTGGCGTAGGCGTACGGAATTTTGGCGTGCCCGGGGATTTCGTTCTCCCAAGCCCAGGTCGCCGCCCAGCTGTTACGGACGATGAAATATCCGCCGCCGGGCACGAACGGTTCGTCCTGATAACCGACAATGAGCATCTCGTGGCCGCCGCTCGATTCTTCCAGAACACGCCGGTTATTGAAGTCGTACAGCGGCATCCCGAACCACCCGGTACGCTTGGTGAATGGATTGCAGACCCACGAATCGAAGGTGGTAATCCCGATGGAGACCGGCATCGGCCGGCGTGTCGCATTGCCGCAGAGGTAACTTTTGATTTCTTCGATGCTGTTGGGGGCGCTCAGCAGATGGCATTTGTCTTGAATCCGACGCGAAAGGGCGTCGTCCTGCAAACCGTCGGGAACGGGAAGCTGCCCGCTGTTTCCCTGGATGACCGTTTGGGCATAGGGCCAGCAATCATACCGGCAGACGCCGCTGTCGCGCAACGCGGCGAACGCGTATTTGAGAAGACTGCCTTCGCGGTTGTTCGGATTTACCTCCGAATTTTCCAGTATTTGGCAGAGCTGTTCGACGGGTATGAGTTTCGGCGGAGTGCCGATCTGTCTGCAAAGTTCTTGAAGGCGATATTGGAAATCAGGCGAGGTTTCACTCCATTTCTGCCGGCGCAGAAGTTCCAGATCCCGGGAAAAGAGTTTCATTTCGATAAGCTTCATCTGGGCATACAAATATTGTACACTCAAACGTTCCGAACTTTCCAGATAATATTCGGTCAGCGCGGTGGCGGCATGGGCGACACAGGTTCCGCGACTGGCCTGATCGGACACCGGAAGCAGGGAATCGGCCAGTGAGAACGAGGAGGGAAAACGCGAATTTTCCGCGAAATTATTCCACTTTCGGCAGGAATTGGAGGCGCGCCGTCTGGTGTCCTCTCTCTCCGCCCTGGTGATGGCGAAGCCGAATGTGCCTGCCGGTGCGAATTCGCCGGTTCGGTCGCTGGCCAGTGTCGCTCTGGCGCATTCGTAATGCTCCTGACTGATGAAGCCGAGATTGCAAAGTTCCTGTTGGGTCATTGTGAACCTCTGTAATCTTACAGAAAGATCAGATCGCCGTCACTGATTTTTCCATTGAGGAAGATGAATTGAACCGACGGGTTGCTTAATCCTTCACAGAAGACGTTGTATTGTATCGTCGCATTTCCGTCGCGAACTTGAAGGTGCGAACCAAACAGCACCAGCGTGCCGAACGGAATTTTTTCATCGAGATTATCAGTCAGAGTGATCCTCAGTTCCGTCGTTGCCGTCGGCGCGGTCGGCAGCTCCAGTTCGGCCCGCCAGTAGAAGGGATCAGCGTGATCGCATTTTGCGCCGAAAACGATCGTAATCGGCACGGCGTTTCCATCGGAACGGGCCGCTCGCCGCCCCCGGCCCTTTGACGGCGAGACCGCATAGGAGTCGACTCGGGAAGAAGATGTCGCGTCGGCAGTCGACGCGAAGGCGTCAGCGCTGTTCGTCGAGGCGAATGCGCCTCCCGGGAGCAGATCGAAAGCGGAAGAATCCGGGAGCAGCGTGAAGGAGGCGACCAGTTCGCGCAATTTATCCCAGAGCGACCGCCGGTCGAGCCGTCGGGCGAGAAAGTTTCGCACGGATTGAAGTTCCTCCCGGGTGCATTCCGTCGAAGGCTGGAGCGTATCCAGAATCTCCCTGAACTCCCGGGCGCACTCCGGACAGACGAACACGTGCGAGGCGATCGCCGCATTGGATTCACACAACGGGTTTTCCGCGAATGCGACCAGCTCTTCCTGTGAATAACATTTCATGGCCGAATCACTCCTCATATTTCTCCCGTAATTTCTTCATGTCTTTCACGGCACGCGAAAAAAGTTGATTGACATTGTCTTCCGAACTGATATTCAACATGTTCTTTATATCCGCCGCCGACATCTCGTACTTCACTTTCAACAAATGCACATAGGCACGCATCGGGTTTTCGCGCCACAATTCGCTGAAACATTTTTGAACCACCTCCCACTCTTCAGAAAACGTTTTGGGTGCGCTTTTATTATCAAGGGGGGGAAAAATCGGATCAACTGACACTGGTCGCGTATTTTTTTTGCAGTATTCGTAAATCAGCCCGCTGACGTAATACTTCATCCAGCCGAACAGGCTTCCCTTGCCGCTGTAATTGGCCAGCTTTTTCCGCACGATCATATCATCGAAGAAGATATCAAACACCTCCTCGCGGCTCAGGGCGCGATCATACAGAATCGCGGCGATGCTTCGCCGCCGCAACACCGGCAGTACGGCGTTCACGAACACTGTCTCCCATGCCGCGGGATCTCCGTCCCATAATAATTTCACCAGTTCCTTATCAGCAGCTCTCCTGTCATTGTTCTCCATTACGATTTCTCCAGGTATGAATGATTCGGAATTCGACGACACGACAACCCATCCGATTCCGCAGAAATAATTTCCTGTGTGAACGGATGGGGCGTAATGAGTTGATAACAAATTTTTTTACCCCGGAAATCCTTTGTCGGAGTCTTCGTTTCCCGGCAGTTGGCCGGGTCGGTTCCGGGCGGCGGAATGTGAATGCACGTTCTCCTCTTCCAGGATCCCCTCCGCGGTTGTGATAAAAGATTTTCATCCGCAATAAAAATAGCACGTTCGGGGCGTTGTGTCAATAAATTTAAGACGAATTTTTAAGATTAATTTACCGCGAAAACAAAAAAATCCGCCTTCTCTCCGAACGGGAGAGTTGGCGGATTTTCCCGATGAGTTTTTTTGTGTGTGGCAATCTCTGATTATCGGGTGGATTCCCTGACGTTACATCACTTCGCAAATTTTCGGAACTCCTTCACCCGGTGGAAGGTGACGAGGTTGTTGTTGTGCGCACTCTCGGCACGTTCATCTCCGGAACGGCTCAGCACCAGCAGGTCGTCGCCGTGAATCAGCAGTGTGGCGTAGTGGCGTGAACCGTTTTCACTCGGGCCGACGGCAACCAGCCCCGCGAAGGTCCAGCTGAAGAGATCCGGCGAATAATAAAGTCCGAGCCGGCGGCGGCTGCAATGAATTCCATCTTCCTGAGACGCAACCATCCAGTAGAGTTTCGATACCGGATCGTAATCGAAATGAAACTTCAGGTTGCCGCCGGGGAAGGGAATGTAGAAGAGTTCCCGGCCTTTTTTCGTCCGAAGCCGCTCAATCGACAGCGATCCGTCGGGATGTTCCACGCCTTTGAGGATTGCCGCAATATCGTTCGCTCCGGTTTCGGCGCGCATCAGAAGCAGCACACTCCGATCCTCCGGATCGTAGAAGGGATGCCCGGGATCGTAAATGCGTCCGACACTGGTCTCCAGAATCCCGGGCGTCGAATCGCACCACGGAATGCCGGAGGGGCGTGCCGCGTCCATGACCGGATAGGGATTGAACGCTTCCGAGAAGCACCAGTTCGCCCGATCCGTCAGGTCGGCATCGACCCGCGCCGACATCAGAACCGGGGCGACGTCCGGCCAGGTTTTGTTGCCGAGGCGCTGTTCATAGGCGACGTAGAGTTTTCCGTGGCGGAAATCCACCCGACCCGCGCTCTGGTGCCAGAGGTGATCCGCTTCCAGCGTAACCGGTTCGCTCCAGCTTTCGCCGTTGTCATTACTGCGGCTGATGACCAGACGGCCGCTGTGCCCGAGCAGGTAAAGCGCATTGCCGGACTTGAAGAGGATTTCGTGCATCATCGGCACCCGGTTTTGCGCTTCGCGCCAGCTTGCACCGTCATCGTCGGACAGCAGAATCCGTATCTGGTTGCCGGTGGGCCAGTCGCCGAAATCGGAGCGGGGGCCTTTCAGTTGTTCCGTTCCCGGACCACCAAGGTCGAAGGCGGCGATGAGCCGTCCGCTCTCTCCTTCGACAATGGCGGGGGTATAACAGTAAATGGAGCCTGGATCGGGGGATTCAAACAGAATTTTTTCATCGGCAATCAGATTCATGGAGGAGAGCCTTTCTGAAGGTTCGGATATGGTATGTTTACGATAGCTCTCCGCAGCGGAAATGTCAAGCCTGGATTGCCGGAATGTGCTGAATTGTTTGTGAGAAAAAATTCTCCCATGCCGCTTCACCGGCACGGGAGAATACACACGGGAATGTTTTTTCATTCAACTCGAAGCAAATGCCATGAGCCGACTCAGTGATGTTCCACCCAGCCGTCGTCGTGCACGTCGCGCCGTGCGTTGCGCAGATCGTGATAGAGTTCAATCATGTCCCGCGTGCCGCCGATGAGGAAGATCACCGTGGTGATCGCTCCGATGACCGCTCCGACGATCACGTACCAGATCCAGAACGACGCCCACCGGGTGGCGTCCATGTAACCGGCATATTCCAGAACCGCCAGCGCCACGCCGACGATGAACCAGAGAATCGTCCAGCCGAGCCCGGCGAAGAAGATGAATTTATCCCCGGTCGTGAACTCCTCCGTGAAACCGAGCGCCCGAATCCCGCTGACCGGATGAGCGCTTTCGCTGTCGGCGTAACGGTTGCGGTGGAGCATTTCGTCCAGATTGAAGTCCGGTTCGTGTTTCACGAAGCGCTCCAGCAATGAAACGAGAATGTAGACGCCGATCGCTCCGGCAATCGAGATCCCGAAGCCCCATTGTTCGTTGATGAGCGGGCGCCCCTCCGCATTGCGGAACCATGCCGGCAGCCACGAACAGAGTACGATGTTGCCCACCGCCAGCACCGATCCGGTCGTCAATGCGCTCCAGGCGCCCAGGGTCGAACCCTTCTTCCAGTAGAGGCCGCCGATGATGACGGAACCTGCTCCGCCCATGAAGATTGCTCCGGTGATGTTGCAGTATAAATAAATATATTGCGTCTGACGGTAGAAGTTGCTGATGAAGAACGCCACCACTCCGACGAAGACGATCGACAGTTTCAAAAGTTTCATGTGCGTTTCCGGCGCGAACGGCCGCCCGCGCAGCGGCATGATGATGTCCTGCACCATGATGCTGCCCCAGCTGTGCATGTAGGTGTTGTCCGTGCTGAGCATCGCCGCGAACATCACCGCGGCAAATAATCCGATCAACCCCGCCGGAAGCAGTTTGAGCAGTACCACCGGCACCACGAGCTGGTCGCGCAACTGGGGATTCTCCACGGAATCGAGCACGTGATGAACCTGATCCGACAACGGGATGAATTCCACGTGATTCATCACCACCAGTGCGCAGATCGGAATGAAGAGAAACAACATGTTCTGGGCGATCGCCCGCCAGGTGCCGAGCAATCCGGCCATCTTCTGTTCGTGCGGTGATTTGGCCGCGACCTGAAATCCCTGCGACCCCAGCCAGGCGCCGACGCTGTAGAAGGCGGCGACCGTATTGATGATGAAGAACCACGGGTTGAAATCGCGGATCGAATTGCTCTGGAAGGGATCTACCAGCGATTTGCCGCTGGTTCCGCTGAGCGAAACCAGCGTCGAAATAAGCATCTCTTTGTTGAAAACGCAGAAGAGGAAGATCAGAAGCACGAGGAACACCACGTTGCAGAACATTCCCTGAATGAAGTCCGTCACCATGATGGCGATCTGACCGCCCGACGTCGCGAACCAGACCCCGAGCGCAAGCACCAGCATCACCAGCAGCGGAAACGTCGGCAGCGTGATGAACCCGAGATCCCAATGGGACGGAATCCCGCAGAAATAGGTGAAGAACCGAACCGAAACCGCCGGGAAAATTCCGTAATTGGCCACGCCGGAGATCCAGGCGAGAATTCCGGCGAAAATCCGGAATTTCCGGCTGTAACGCATCTCCAGAAACTGCGCCAGCGTCAGCGCTCGCGTCTCCCGGAAACGGTAGAGCACCCACCCGGAGAGCGCCGAAATAATTCCGATGATTCCGGTGATGAATCCCCACCAGACCGGAGAGAAGCCCGCGGCGTAATTCATCTCAAACGCGGCGATGATAGTCACCGCTCCCACGCCGGACATCCCCGCCGAAATCGACAGCAGATAGCGGCCGCCCAACCGTCCGGCCGCCAGAAAATCGGCGCTCGAACGTACGAATTTCCGGCTGCCGAGCAGTACTGTGACCAGGAAGGCCAGCAGTGCGGCCAGAATCGTCCAGTCGAGCAGATTCATATTCATTTCGCGCGTTCTCCCAGCAGTCGGATGCCGTGCAGAAATGCGCCGAATCCATCCTCCGGAGTGCGGTCGCAAATCTCAAGATAGACGATGCCGTGCTGCAGTTCGGCGGGAACCTGCCACCGGAGGGTTTTGCGCGGCCGCCGGCTGCCGGAATTGAAGATTTCCGTGAGTGAATCTTCCGCTCCGCCGGCGCGGACGATGTAATCCGATTCGAGGTCGAATTCGAGTGTCAGCGGCGCGTTTTTCGCGTACTCCGCAACCGGAATCGCCAGCAGCAGACGGCCGTCGGCGTCGACGTAGTCGTATCGTTCATGTTCGCCGACGCCGCGGCGTTCGACGGCCAGCTCCTTTTGTTTGTCGCGATCGATGAAGAAGAGTTCGCGCAGCGGGTCGCGCGGAACCGGGGTGTAGATCGGCCATTCGGCAACCGGCGGATCGATTCGGAAGCCGCACTCCGGGACGGTGTAACGCCAGATCGCGCTGCCGGAAATTTGTTTTTCCCCGAGGAAGATCACCCGCAGCGCCGGGGCGTCATAACCGAACGAACTGCTGCTTGAGGTGTGGGTCACGACCGGGATTGCCGGCAGATCCTCATACTGCATGCGGACGAGGAAATTCGCGTGGGCGTGGCCGTTGATCAGCCAGGTCGGAAGGGTACGCTCTTCAACGGCGTTCACCAGATCCTCCCGCAGCTGCCGGATCGGTTCCCAGCCCGGCTGCTGAATTGGCGTATGATGGGTGAAGATCAGCAATGGAGAATTTTCCGCTTCGCTCACGGTTTGTTTGAGAAGCTGCCGTTCCGCCGTGGAGAGGGTGCCGGTTTTGCCGGTGTCGAGTCCGAGCAGCGTCCAGCTGCCGAGTTTGCGGACGCGGTTGCCGGCGATCTCTTCGCCGAGCACTTCGCGCATTACGGCGGGATTGTCGTGATTGCCGGGGATGGCCATGACGGGAATGGCCGGATCAAGTCTGCCGAAGATCGTCTTGAGTTCCTGATATTGATCGGGCGTTCCGGTGTGGCCCAGATCTCCGGTGATGACCACCAGCGCCGGAGCCGGACGGAGATGATTCAACACGTCCACAAGTTTGTTCAAATCGCCGCGGATGTCCCGGCTGCACACCTGGTCGCCTTCTTTGCCGGCGTCGGCGAGGCTGTAGAGATGGAGATCCGACAAGAGTACCAGATACGGCGTTTCCGGCGTCACGGTTGCGCCGATGGCTCCGGCGAGTTCCTCCACGGAACGGATTGCGGTTTCGTTGCCGAAGCCGTAGTTGGGTTTCGGCGCGTCGTCGGTCAGCGGGGCGGAACCGAAAACGGTTCCCGCTACGGCGAGTGCCGCCGCGATGAGATGCATTTTTTTCATGATGATGGAGTCTCCTTGCAATTGCCGTGTATTTTTCATGAAAACAGAATTATTTGATGCTGTCGATCGTCAGGTCGTCCTGCTGGGCCGCAACCCACATCCCCGCGCCCGGATTCAGCGTCAAACTGAACTGGAAGGCGGGAATGAAGGGTTCGAAAGCCGGATTGGAATGGAGTTGGAACGTTCTGGTTTCCGCTGACGGATTGTGCAGCCGGAAACTTGCGCCGCGCTCCGATACTCCGGCAAATTCAATCCGCAGCTCCGGATCGTCCGCCACAACGGGATTGCCGAAGACGGTGTCATTTGCCGCTCCGGGCATCAGGGCGAACATGCCGGTCCCGTCATCATCGAGCGGAAGCGGTTCGAGTTCGCCGGAACCGGTGACGGCGAGCGCGCTCCAGTTCGAATTCAATCCGTGAATCCGGACCGGCACCGGATCAATTCCCTTCCAGCCGTTGCAACGGTATGCAACGGCGTAATTTTCCGCCTGAAAATCCAGCACGAAGGGGGTATCGAGGCGTTTCCCCTGCCGGAGTTCTCCGGTGAGAGCGGCGTGTCCGTCGAGCAATGAGCGTTTCATGGCACCAAGCGCCTCCGCCGAATCGAGCGGCTGCTGCGTGAGGCCGAAGAGGAAGGCGAAACGGACTGCTTCGCCTTTCTTCCAGTCGCGCGGTGGAAGATAAATGCAGATGCGTTCGCGGCAGTTCCACAAATTTACTTCATCAAATTTCAACATCAGCTCTTCATTGTTGAGCGACACGATCAATGGTTCGGCAAGATTGTTCGGCGTCAGTGCGGTGATTCCGAAGGGGGCCAATGGCAGTTCGATGGCTTGCCCGGTTCCCGAGAGCGGTCCGGAAACGAATTTCCCCGGCGCGGTCTCCGCCTGATAGTGCCATTCGGCGGGGAAGGCGGGCATGACGCCCATGCTGAAGAGACGGATCGATTTGAATTCGTCGGCCTTCAGATCCTTTTCTGCGGCGAGCTCCAGTTCCGCCAGAACCAGCGTGTCGCCGCCGTCGGGATTGGGTCGGAAGGCGGAAAGATCCACCTGCGAACGGAACTGCGCGTCCGGCATTCGGAATTCATAATGAATGCGGTTGCCTTCGCCGGAGGCGGCCGCGATGCTCATGCGACTGTATAAATGATTCTCATCGCGACCGTCGGCGAATTGGAAGATCGGCATTGGTTGAACATATTTGCACAGTTGGATGATGCCGGTTTCGATGACGCGCGGCACCAGTTCGCGGGCGTCGCGCATGACGCCGAGCTGACCCTGGGCTTCGCCGGTGTGCCAGTAGGAGTGTTGCAGATAGAGTTCGCGTTCGTCGCGGACGAAGTTCCGCGGGGCGCGGCTGACCGAACAGATCGAATTCTGATTGTCGGCGCACATGCTGCCGCGCATACGTTCGTCGGTGAAGGAATATGAACCAGTGACCGCGACGGAGCCGTCGGCACCCTTCACGACCCAGTAAAGGGAACATTGACGGTCGATCCGCACCGGTTCGGAGATGGCGACGTGCGTTTTTCCGGGCCGGAAATGGCGGACGACGCGGTTGCCGCTGTAAAGAACTGCATCGGAAATTTCTGCCGTGTGGGAGACGCACAATGTTGCTACACACCAGAGTACATCGCGGAAGATATCGCCGTTGCCCGGTTCGCCGTCGCGCGTCAGGTCGCTCGCAAAGGAGACATGTTCGAATTCGGGGCCGGAACTGACGTTCGATGCGTAGAGGAACGGCCACGGCTGTTCTCCCGGCGGTGTCGGAATGGCCAGATGCCAGTTGTCCGCCTGAGCTTGGATCTCCTGCGCGGTCCGGTAGACGCCCGAGGCGCGCGGCTGCGGGCCGTATCCCGCGGCGGTGAGTTCCCGATAAAGTTCCATCGCCTTCGGGGAACCGCTTTTCGGCGTATCAAGTTCCGCGAGGTCGAATCCGCGCCAGAAGCGTTGGAAGAACGGCGGAACTTCACCCGGTTCGGCCAGATGGAGATTGCCGACTGTCCGGGTTCCGCCGGCAAGTTCGCCGCCGAAGAATTTCCAGAACAAGGTGTGTGGATTCTTCAACTCCTCATCCTTCGGAAGCTGCCGGATCGGCCCGGCGAACCATGCCCGGATCGTGCGATTCCGCTGCGGCCGGTCCGGCCGGGGAGTGCCCGCTTCGGCGGCGGCGAGCGTCACGCCGGGCACCGCCTGGAATTCCGCCGTCGTCACCGACCGGCAATCCTCCGACAAACGACTGAATGTTTCATCGGTGGAATCCTTCAGAGGATCCGTGAAGACCAGAAAATCGAATCCCGCTTCGTGTGCGGCCGTCGCCAGTTCCGCGACCGGGGCGCCGCCGTTCCCGGTGTACGGCGAACGCGCTCCGACGAGGCCGCGGTGCCAGGTTTTCACCTCCGGCAGCAGCAACACACCGAATGCGGGGTTGTGGAAAAGCGCCGTGATGGTGTCGGGTTCCATTCGCGGGGCGTTTTCTTCGAAGAGCCAGAGTTCCGCAAGCAGCGTGAAATCGCCCGCTCCGCCCGAGCCGCGCCGGAAATCGAGGATCAGGCGGCCGGATGATTGAATCGCTTCCGGCGGCAGGGGAAAGACTTCGAAACGCGGCCCCTGACTTTGATCGTAACGCGGCAGCGGATAGATGCCGAGATCGTGCCGTTCACCGGCCGCGTCGATCCAGCCGATTTCAAGGTCGCGCGCCCCCTCCTGCTGAGTGCTCCACAGGAGAATTCCAAGCTGATAACTCCGGTTCGCATCGAGCCGGTCGAAACGGTATTGAAAACTCTTTTGATCGACAGCTCTGCCCGACGCTGCACTCGGGTGGAAAATATCCATCCAGGTGCGCCGGACCGGCCAGCTCCCGTCCGGCTCCGGAAGCAATCCGAAATGGCGCCGGGTGGAGTAAAGCGCGTCGGTGATCGAACCGGAATCGATGCAGACGCGCGGACCGAAATTTTCCGGCATGAATTGATCCTGTACAAATTCATACCATTCATTGCGATCCTGAATGACTGGAAGATTTCCTTTTACAATATTTTCTTCCGCCGTCGGTGCGCGGGGCGTCTCCGGCGGCGCGGGCGGCATCTCCCGCCGATTCCGGGAGACGTAGGAAAAAAGCTGCGTCATGAGCTGCAACCCATTGCCCTCGTTGAGCACCAGTCCGTTGCCGAATGCCCAGTGGAAAGCATCGTAGATGAAATAACGCGACGCCGTCGTGAAGAGTGCCAGGAATCCTTTGCCGACCGGGCGCACCGCAAGAAACGGCGGCCGGGAGTTCCATTGGCCCGGTTCGGGTTTTCCCGCGGCCATGCCGGTGCGCGTGAATGAGCCGCAGCTCTCTTCGCCGGTCACGAGAATTTCCCATTCCGGCGACGGCGGAGTCATCGTATAGGTTCTCACGTAGGCGTAGCTGAAATCCAGCGGCAGATACAGAAAGGGAATGCCGCGCGTGACCGGGTGGTCGGGATTCAACGCCGTGGTCTTCAAATACCGGTAGGCGAGCGCCCGAACCTGGGTGATCGTGTTTTCCGGGTTGGAATCCATTGGAATGTCGTTGCATACGCCGACGCCGTAACGATTCAGAAACGGATTGATTCTCCGGACGAAATCGTCGATTCCGTAATAACTCGGCCCCGGGATCAGAATGAAGCCGCCACCGGATTTCATGAAGAAATCGAGATCCTCCGCCAGTTGGGCGGAGATCGCCTCCGTCCCGGCGTGAAGCTGCGGAATCATGCCGACCACGATCGGGTAACGCATCAACTCCTCCCTTGTCGTCTGCTGATAGAATCCGAAATGGAGGTCGAACCCCGCCTGCTTGTAGGCGGCCACGGCTTCAGGATCGAGATCGGTCAGCCCCTGAGTTGCCGTGTCTTCGGAGACGAGACAGAGCACCGGCAGATTTTCCGCCGATACGGAGAGGGCGAAAAACAGCATCGCCGCGAACAGTTGAATCAATGATTTCTTCATGGCATAACCTCTTTTCGTTCCGGCGACGCTGCCAGGAAAATCGAGTATTCAAGCGGAATTTCCGTTCCGGCAGTGAACGTGGTTCCCAATGGAAGTTCCCATTCGTAGGAGAGCATGAATCCATCGGCACGCCACTTCCAGGCGCGGAGAACTCGCACTCCCGGCAGTGTCCCGGGAAGGTGAACCTTCCACGTGCCGCACGGATCGCCGGTGAGGACGAATTCATCCTCCGGCAGCGGCAGTGCCGGACCGGAGGCGGGGTTCCGGCGGAAGAGTTCGAAGGCGTTCAAATTATCCCACTCCTTCCACGCCGGGTCGACGTCGGTTCCATTCTGCAGAAGTTCTTCAAGCGGAACGCCGTTGAGCAGCAGATTTTCCTTCTGCAAATGCAGCGACTCGGCAAGAATGATCCGGCCCCGCGTCAGGGTGAAATCCCGTTTGAACCGGAGCTTCAAATGGAACTTCACCTCCGTCGGTTCGTATGGTTTCCAGCGGGGAATTTCGTACTCGCCCGTGCATTCCCACAGATTGCTCTCCACGATGGCGCGGGTCGGATGAAAAATTCGGCCGCCGTGGCCGCGCCAGACGGCGCCCGGTTGTTCCAGCCACATGCCGCAGCTTTCGTCCAGAACGATGTGGCGTGCGCCATCACAGAAACCGAGCCGCCGGTGGTGATTGTTCAGAAAATCGCCCGAACCGTCTTCGCAGCAGACGAATAAACTTGGATGAAACGATTTGAAATTCGCCGTCATGCTTGACACCTCAATTCCCGACGGCATCAACTCCGACCACGGTACCGGCGAGGTGATTCGCACGTAATCCCCCCACGCGAATCCGCAGGTGACGAAGCCGTATGGTTCGTAGAAGCGGTCGCCGATCCCCATCATGCCGGAATGATTCTCCACGAAGACATTATGGTAATCATTCATCTGATCGCTTCCGGTGTGCGCCCAGAAATGACGGTTGCGTGTGTAGAGCGGAAAACTGGAAATCAGTTCGCCTCCGTCCGCGCAGCGGGCACTGACCGTGAGACGCAGATCCGCTGTGAGCGTAAGTTCTTCCGTATAATCGAAACGGCACGTCCCCGGTTCGAATTTCCGGAAGCACTCCGAACCGTTGCGGATCACCACCTCGGTGATCGGCGACTCCGCCGCGAGGGAAAGTTCCAGCGTCGTTGTGTCGTTTTCATCCCATTCATACCAGTATCCCTCCCAGTCGTCGGAGATCAGTTTCGGCCCGTAGAGTCCGAAATTCAGGAGCTGTAACGAGCCGGAAGCGATGAAGGTGTCGTGATGATTTTCCGTGAGATACCGCCGCCAGGAGTCCGCCTCCGGCGCCAGAACGAAGGTGTGATGTTTTTCGTCGGCGGGAGAGATGCCGCGGTTGACGGTCAGGAGCCCGAGGGAACTTGCGCTGGAAACTTTTTCCAGATACATCGTCAGCGATTCATCGCCGTTGTATTCGACCAGATTGTATCCGCCGTGCCGCCAGAGGGGGTAACGGTTGGAACCGGTTCGCGCGTAGACGGCGGCGTAACCGCTGAGTTTGACCAGCAGATCCTCAAGCAGATTGGAATTGGGGTAGGCGCGGCGTTGAGCCGGCAGTTCCGTGACGGAAAAGACGACGCTGGCGTTCCCTTCGTCGTCGATCTGCTCGTAACCGGGCAGCACGTCGATGCCGGAAATTTTCCGATAACGCGCCCGCCGCTCGCGCCAGATTTCCGGCGTGAGCGCATCGTAATCTTCGACGATGACCGCGGCGGTGCAACCGTTTTCGCGGGCCTGATTGGCTGTTGTTTCGGCATCCATTCCCGGGGGAGGGGTGCCGACGAAGATCCGGAATGGATGGCGCGACCGCAGTTTCTGCTGTTCCTCCGCGGTCGCGTAACGGAAGGAGAAGGTCCGGTTCGCCTCCCACCGGCGGTCGAGTTCAGCCAATGCCGGCGGAAGAGTTTCGCCGTTCCGGCGCCGGGCGGTTTTTTCGAAGACGGCGTTCAGGAACCGCAATCCGGCGTTCCGGCGCTGCCGCAGCAGATATCCGCCGAACCGCCCCAGAAAACCGCTGGCCAGCCAGAGCGGAGCCGAACCCGGAAAAAGAACGACGTTTCCTTCGCCCCACTGCCGTTCCGCCGCGAAAACCGGCCGTTCGATCGGCGCGCTGCTGCCGTGGCTGTAGAACCCGGCAGGAAACGCTTCGCTGCGGCAGCTTTCACCACCGCGCAGCAGAATCCGCCATTGGGGGAATTCCAGTTCGCAGCTTAACTGCTGTGTGCCGTGCCCGCCGCCGGTGACGATTTCAAGTTCGGAAAGCGACGGAATGCCGCTTACGTCGGCGACGACGGTTGTTCCTGCGTCGAGATTCGGAATCATGCCGCACCGGGCGGGATCGGTTTCATGAATGAGATTGAAACAGCAGCGGGCCCCCAGCGGAGCGGTGAATTCCTCCAGCGTGCCTTCGCTGCGGCCGTAGGATTCGGAGAAGAAAATCGCCAGCCCCATGCCGTTGCGAACCGCGTCGAGAATGCGCGGCGACCATTGGCGGAAAAGCTCGCTGTCATCCTGCGCGTGACCGGGCATCGGGGTGCGGATGAGAACCAGAGCGGAACACTCCTTCAACTGTTCTTCCCGCAGTTCCGGCAGATAACAGCAGTGACAGCGGAAGCCCGCTTCGAGCAGCCGCCGTGCGAGTTCCGGGTCGACGAACTGACGGAATTGTCCTTCGCCGCTCACGGCGGCGACGAAAAGCAGATCACGGAAATGGGATTTCATACAAGTTTCACCTTTTGAATCTGCCGGGGCGCGAAGGCGAGATGCTGCGACGGCCAGTATCCGGGACGGCCGGCGGCCTCGAAGACCCAGCAGTAATTTTCTTCATCCACGCCGGCGGGAACGAGGTCGGCCGGCAAATCGCGCAACGCTTCCGGAATGCGCGTTTCGTATGTGATGCCGCAGGCGGCAAGCTGGAATTCAACCCCGAGCCGGTGGATGTCGCCCGCCGTATAGCGCGACGCATCGACACAGAGGGCGAAATCATGCCGGCGGAGACCGTTGTCCCACATCGAAGTTTCCGGCGTGACCGGAAACCACGGCGCCCAGCGCTTGACCGGGCTGCGCAGAAAGAGATTTTCCATTCCGCCGTCTCTGAATGCGTGTGCGGGAGTCCCGGCATTCAGCCAGATGAAGTTGCCGAAGGTGACGAAGTTCAGCGCGGGAAAGAGTTCGGCGCGCATCATCTCCCGCGGATATTCCCCCCGTTCGACGCTGCCGAAGGGAATTTCCGCGTGTCCGGTGCGGAATGTTTTTCCGGGCAGGGCGAGCCGGATGGCAAGTTCGGTCGAATTGCCGAGGAAATCGCTCTCCAGCACAACGCCGATCCACGGCGATTCCCGGTGGAACTTCAAGGTCATCACGCCGTGCAGTCGGGAAAATCCCGGCCAGAAGGCGCGGAAATCATTGGTGAAAAACTCGGTGCGAAGATGCAGTTCATCTTCGTTTTCCGCAACGAGCGGAGTGGATTCCCCGCCGGAAAGGATCCGTTCTTTTCCGGAATACTCCTCCGTCCAGAGCGTACCGTTTTCTTCGCGCGCCACAATTTGCGGCACCGGTACGGCGTTGCCGTCGAACGTCACTTCAGCGACGGCGCCGTTTTCGGAATCGAGCCGGATGAACCAGCGTCCGAAGGCGATCGTTTCCGAAGCCGGGCGCGGCGTGGCGAGTTCCCCGTTGGAAAACGTCGGGAAGAGCGGCTGCCACGGGAGGTTTCGCGGCGCGTTTCCCTGAGCGGCGAGTGCTTCGATGTAGCGGGCCGTGAGAAATTCGGCGTTCTCACGGATGTGACAGCCGCAGGCGGCATCGTGGAAGTTCAACAGCGCGAGCGTCTCATTGACATGCTCCGGAATCGGCGCCGCGGCGAATCGGTTGAGGAGGAGGGTGTTTTCCAGTTTGCGGGGGTGACGTTTGCTGTCGATCCGGGAGGTGTAGCACCCGGTGAAGAGCCGGGAGAAATCCTCCGTGCGGCCGTAGAGCGGCAGCTTTTCCCAGTCGGTGATGCTCCGGAAATACGCTTCATGCGTGCTGAATTGAATTTCCACTCCGTCTCCGGAGAACTCCTGCTGCAATTCGTGAACGAGTTCGACGATGCCGGGAAAGATGTCGTGTTCCTCGCCCATGCAGGCGACGAGCGCGTGTTCCGCCCCGTGTCGCAGTGCTCCGCGGATGGCGGCGCGAAGTTCATTTTCAAGCTGAATTCGCCGTTCCTTCGTCGAGGCGGGCGGTTCGTCGGGGTTGTTCGGGTGTCCCCAGCCCCACGACATGCCGTCGGGGGGATTGGTGCCGCAGCGGATCCGGGTGCCGTCCTGCGCCTCCCAGAGGAAGGCGCCGGATGGTTCCGCTCCGCCGAAGCGCGGCATCCGGCCCGCCTTGTAGAATTCGTAATTGCAGCGTGTCAGGATCTGCGGCAGTTGAGCGGGTACGCCGAATGCATCCTCGAACGCGCCCACGCGGATCGTGTAATTGAAATTTTCCTCCAGATAACGCCGGCCGGCTTGAATGTTTGCGATCAGCGCCGCGGGCGAAATCCAGTTGAGATCGGGAATGCTCAGCGTGCCGCCGATCCACTCCAGACGTCCGCGGCTGATCAGTTCCGACACCGTGCTCTTCTGCGACGGCGCCTCCTTCAGGAACTCCTTCAGCGGAAGTGTCTGGGAAAACGAGAAAGTGAAATCTTCATATTTTTCAAGCATCTCCAGCGCCTGGAGGAAGAGCGCCGTGCGCCGTTCCCGGTACCAGCGGACCGGCCTGCGCCAGATGAGATCGAAATGCTGGTGGGGTACAAGATGAATCTTCATGGTGAAAACGCTTTTTCCCTTCTCTGCACGATGACGGCGATTCTCACTGATTGCCGAGCACGCCGAAATAACTCCACATCGTGCGCTGATCCCGGTAGTCGGCCAGCATTTCGGTCAGGGACTTCGTGCCGACGTGGCCGTCGACGAAGGTGAGATTTTTCATTCCGCCATGGCGGGGGGAGGAGAACTCCATTTCCTGCTTCGAACCGCCGGCTTCCGCATTGAGGCTCTCCTGCGGATAATAGAGCCAGGGACGTGCGGAGAAGACGATCTCCCAGCTGCTCGCGTTGTCGCCGACGAGGATAAGCTGCGACGGCGTGGGCATCCGGTTGACTTTGCAGGTCATCGTCTGCGGATTGTTGATGTCGATCCAGCCGTTCCAGTGGTGGAGGTAGACGTTCTTGCCGTAACTGATGAATTCACCGCTGCCGGTCGCATTTCCTCCCCGGTCGGCCGGACAGAAGAACGTTCCTGAATTATTGGTGTTGTCCCGCCACGTGTCCGAACTTTCACTTCCGAGATACGTGTTGATCAAATGAAACCAGTATGCATTGTTGTCCGACGCCGCGGCGGTGTAGACCTGCCCCGGCGGGACGTAGTCGTCGTAATCGGCTTCATAACCGGCCGATGCGGTGCCGATCTGTTTGAGGTTCGACGCGCAGTTGATCTTCTGCGCCTGACTGCGGGCTTTGTTCAGCGCCGGAAGCAGCATCCCGGCCAGAATGGCGATGATCGCTATTACGACCAGCAACTCGATCAGCGTGAAGTTCCGATGTTTTTTCATACCATCCTCGTTTGATTTTTTTTGAAATATGACAACTGTTTACTAACACTGAATATAATTATACCCCAAATGTCATGAAAAGTCAATAGATGATGATAGAAAAATGTTTTTTTTGTATGAATGAGTTGAAAAAGAGTAAAGGAGTATATATATTGTAAGTGTTAGTAATGTTTCGATATATTTCAGGGATGATTCCGATGGAGAAGCTGGAAATATCCGATGTTCAGCGCAACGCGGCCAAGCCGCTCTATCAGCAGCTGGTCGAACGTTTGAAGACGATGATCGCCGGAATGAGCGAACGCGGGGAGAAAATGCTTCCTTCGGAACGCGACCTGTGTCGACTCTTCGCCGTGAGTCACACCACGGTTCGGCTGGCGCTCAAGGAACTGGAGATTTCCGGACTGCTGCTGCGCGTTCCCGGGAAGGGGACGTTTCTGGCCGAGGACCCGTCCCGGACGGAAGCGGAACAACTCGTTTACGGCGTGATTCTTGAGGAACTCGCCGAGGGGCGGATGACCGATTTCCGGCTGCGGCTGTTGAACGGCGTCGGCCAGGAGGCGAGACGGTGCGGCGTTTCCCTGATGCTCCTGAGTCAGGAAGATGAAATTTATATGACGCTCGCCCGGACCGGTCGTTTCGCAGGTGTGCTCATTACCAATCCGATGCTGCCCGAAGAGCGGCTGCGGGAATTGAAACGCATGAATCTTCCGCTGGTGACGGTCGGTCGGCCGCCGATGCGGGGCGTCGCCTGGGTGGACAACGACAACGTCGCCGCCGGCGAGGCGATGACCGAACATCTGCTCAATCGTGGTTGTCGTCATGTCGGATTCATTGGACTGGAACGCAGCTTCACCGTTACCGGGGATCGTCTGGCCGGTTACAAACGGGCATTGAGGAATCACGGTCTCACCTCCCACCGCAATCTGATCGCCTTCAAGGAGCCCGGTTCAAGAGCCGGATATCGCGAAGCGGTCGAACTGGTGAATGCCGGGGCCGATGGAATCGTCTGTATGGACGACCTGATCGCCATGGGAGCATTGCATGGGCTGCATGAAATGGGGCGGAAGTGCCCGGAGGAGGTGGCGGTGATCGGCTGCAACAACTCCAGTTTCGTCGAATATTCGTTTCCTCCGCTCAGCTCGCTGGACATCGAACCGGAAAAAATCGGCACGGAGGCCATCCGGGTGCTGGAACGGATCCGAAACGGCATGGAGTATCAGCAGGAAACGCTTCTGCCGTTCCAGTTGAAAATGCGCCGTTCCACCGAGCGGTGAGATGTCAGAACGAAAAACGCCCTCGCATTCCGGAGACGTGTTGTCGGAACGCGGGGGTGGGGCTGCGGAGTAGTACCTCCGAACTTAGGAACAGCTGATCCCGTTTGCCAGGCGTTCCGCTTCCGCCGGATCGAAGGACCCGGGGAAGGCCGTCAGGCAATTGGCGCTCGCCGCGCCGAGGGCGAGTCGGAATGCGTCGCCGAAATCGCGTCCCGAAAGAATTTCGCTCATCCAGACGGCGCTGGCTGTATCGCCGCAGCCGATGGGATTGACGATTTTTTCCAGCCGCGGCAGTCGGAAGGTGTGAAATATTTTCCCGTCGCCGGCGTAAGCGTCGGAGGGGCCGTCGGTAATCGCCGCCGCGAGCACCGACGGATTGGTGAATACCTGGCGCAATCCGTCGGCAACGGACTCTTTGCCGGTCATGGCGCGCAATTCATCGGCGTTGATCTTGAGGTAAATCTTCACTCCCGTGTCGAACACCGGCTGGATGTCCCGGAACGAATCCACCAGCACCGGTACATTAGCCCGTGCCGCCAGTTGCGCGGCCCTGGCATATAACAGCGGATCGGTCCCGGAGGGGAGGGTGCCGCAGAAGGCGGCGCCGTCGACCTCCTTCAACGCCGCTTCGAAATATTCCAGCATCCGGCTCGTCTCCGGCGTCGTCGCCGCGAAAGATGGTTCAATGATTTCGGTCATCGTCTGGGTCGCCCGGCAGAGGCAGGTTGTACAGCAGCGGGTGGCGGCGGTGGTTTCAACGTTCCAGACGTTCATGCCCTCCTTTTCCAGCGCGGCGCGGATGTAGGAGCCGTTGTCGCCGCCGGCGAACTGAATCAAACGGGCGTCGGCGGCGCCGTGAATTCGTGCCGCCCGGCAGAAATTGATCCCTTTTCCCGCCGGAAAACTCTGCATTTCGACGGCACGGTTGATCTCCCCGTAACGGAAGCGCTCGAAGAACAACGTTTTCTGCCATGCCGGATTGGGTCCGAGGACGACGATTTTTTTCACAGTAACTCCTCCAGAATGGCGGCAACCTCCTTGTCGGAGAGGTCGCGCGGATTGCTTTTCATGCTGCCGGAACGGCAGTTTTCAACGATGAAGGCGAAATGTTCCGGTTTCAACCCGTAGCTGCGGAAATTCGACGGCAGCTTGAGCATCCGCCTCGTTCCTTCCAGCATTTGAATGAGCACTTCCGGCGTCTGTCCGATCAGTGCGGCGGAGAGTTCGCCGAGCTGTTCCCGGCAGGACGGCAGATTCCAGCGCAGCACCGTCGGCAGCAGAATCGCACAGCAGACTCCATGCGGCACATGGAGCACCGCTCCGGCCGGGTGACCGATGCCGTGTACCGCGCCGAGCCCCGACTGAGCGAAAGCCATTGCCGCAAGCATGCTGCCTTCGGCGATCAGATCGCGCGCTTCGTGACGGGCGGCGCCCTCGTCGACGGCGACGGGAAGGAAAGGAAGTATGTTGCGCGCGGCCTGCAGCGCGAGAAGTTTGCTGAAGGTATTGGCGTTACGGGAAATATAACTTTCTATCGCCTGGGTGAGCGCATCGAATCCGCTGGCCGCGGTGACCGCCGGCGGACAGTCGTAAGTAAGTTCCGGATCGACGATCGCAACTTTCGCGAACATCGATGCATGACGCAATGATTGTTTCAATCCGGTTCCCGGGTCACTCAAAACGGCATTCGAGGTGATCTCCGCGCCGGTTCCCGCCGTCGTCGGGAGCGCGGCGAAGAAAGCGCCTCTGCCGGAAATTTTCTTTTTCCCGTAAAAATAATCCGCGACCGTGCCGGATTCCGGCAACAGCGCCGCGGCGGCCTTGGCGCAATCCATGGCACTTCCGCCGCCGATGCCGACAATCGCAGTGGCGTTGATCTCTCGGGCCGCCTGTCGGACGCGTTCGACATCATCGAGCGGCGGTTCCGGGTGGATTCCGGAAACGATCCGACAGGGACGACCGGCCAGATCCGGCAGAAATTCCGTTTCGACCCGGGCGGCGAAGTGGGTGCCGGTGACGAAAAGAACCGGACCGTGAGGGAGCACGGAGGCAAGTTGTTTGCGGGTTCCGCGACCGAAGATGATTTTTTCAGGCAGCTGCAGTTGGTAATTCATTTTTCCGGTTCATTCTCCACCAGGTAATTGTAAAGTTTCCGAGCTGCGGCGCTCTCCGCGAGCTTGCGGCTGGCCGCACGACCGATGCTGATGTAATTGCGCAGCGTAAGCTCCACTTCGTAGACCGGCAGATGTTCCGGGCCGCTGGTGTGGAGAATCGCATATTCCGGAGCCACGCCCCAGCGCCGCTGGGAGTATTCCTGCAGCAGCCCCTTGGGGTTGACCGAGGATAACAAGGCATGCGGATCCGGGTACTCCTTCTCGACCAGCGCGGTAACGAACTTCCGCACCGCGTCGAATCCGTGATCCAGATAAAACGCTCCCAGTACCGCTTCGAAGAGATCCGCCAGCGTCGAATCGCGGTCGCTGCCGCCGGATTCCTGTTCTCCCCGGCCAGAAAGCAGATATTCGCCCAGCGAACAGGCTCGCGCCAGCCGGGCGAGCGCTGACTCACGAACGAGCGCCGAACGCATCTTCGTCATCGAACCCTCGTCGCTGTCGGGATAACGATGAAAAAGGTGTTCGGTCAAAATGATTTCCAAAACGGCATCGCCGAGAAATTCCAGTCGCTGATTGTCATAGGCAAGGTTGTTCTCCACCGCATAGGAGCGATGGGTCAACGCCTCCTGCAGATGCGGCCACGCCACCCCGGGACGTCCCAGACGGCTCTTCAATTGTTCAATGTCGCGCGGCACGATTCCACTCCTCGGTACAATATTTAACCCGGGCAAGTTCTTCGGCCTGGACCACGAGTTCCGGCGGAATCTCCGCCGGGCGGAATTCGATCCGGAAATACGTCCGCAGTGCCGCAAGCAGTGCCGTGTGAAGTTTCTCCCAGTCGCCGTCGCAGACCGAGAGCCGGATGCTCCCCTGATGCAGAATGCCGTTCCGGGTCCGGCGCTGCGCGGCACCGGCATACTTCTCGCCTTCCGGCGCGACCACGTCAAACCGGCTCGGCGAAACGAAACACTGCATCGTGGCGCGATCGACATGAGGTGTTTCGGCCTGTTTCAGTTCCGCATGGGTGCCGAAGGAATCAAGCATCGGGAGCATCGCTTCATGGAACACCTTGTAACTCTCCATGCGGTTCAGCTCCGCAATCGGGTGATCCGGCGGCGCGATGACCGTGTAGGTGAGGTCGCAGTCGTGAAACACGTTGCCGCCGCCGGTCGGACGGCGCACGATGGTGTATTGGGCGGCGTACCGCTCCGGGTAAAGCTGCGAACTGCCGATCGAGAGCGAGGGACGATCCCAGCGGTAGACTCGAACCAGCACGCTTCCGAACCGGGGGGCGTATTCAAGCAGCACCTCGTCGACGCTCATGTTGAAAAAGGGATCATGAACGCCGTCATCCCAGAGCAGCCATTGTTCCTTCGCCGTCATTTATCTGAGTTGATCCTTTCTGACCCGTTCCGTAAGATAGGCGGTTCGTTTGTTGAGCGCGCCGCCCTGCAGGTCGCATCCGGAAAGCGCCCGGTATCTTTCCGTAAACGCCGCGAGCACTTCACCGGAATAAATCTTCAGTTCCGGCGCCGCCCGCAGCAGGGATGACACCACCCGGGCAAGTTCCCGCCGTCGCCGTTTGAACGGCACCGCCGCGGAATAAACCCGGCAGCCGTCGAGATCGATCACGCCCCACTCCTCTCCCGAACCATCCCGTCTGCGGCGGAAGAATAAATTCCGTAAATTCAAATCTCCGTGTTCGACGCCGGACTGATGCATTTTCACCATCATTGCGACGACCCCGTCCATGATGCGGGAATAATCCGTGTCGATCAACATCTCCCGCGTGAGTTCGAGCGCATTGCACTCCTCCGGCGCCAGCGCCGCCGTCACCAGATAGTCGCATCGCGGAATGCCGAACCTGCTCCGGCGCAGTGCCGCGAACACTTCCGGCGTTGGAATTCCCGCTGTACGCAGCCTTTCCGCCGCCAGAAGCGCGCGTTCCGGTCGTGGGGGCCGGAACGCCCGTCGCAGTGCATTGAAGAAGCCAAGCGTATTATAACGTTTGAGAAAATACCCTTCCGCAAGAACCGCCTTGATTTTCGGCCGATCCTTGCAGATGTGCGAATCCGGTTCGTCGAGGCGACGCAGCAACGCTTCGGGCGTATGCGAAAAATTCCAGCCGCGGCGAACCAGACCATGCAGTCCGTTTTCGCGAAACGGCATGTAGAGATCGTCGTTCTCCTGCCGGAGACCGGAATTTTCCGCCGTGCCCGAAGCCATTCACCGCCCCTTCAGAGAGCCGCAACCACCAGATCGCCGACTTCGGAGGTCGAATACCCCATCTTGCCGGCGGCCATCGATTTGAGTTTGGTTCCGGTGACGGTGGCGATGCTCTTTTCAATCGCCCTTGCGGCTTCCTTTTCGCCGAGGAAGTCGAGCATCATCGCCGCCGCGCCGATCGCCGCGAGCGGGTTGATGACGCCAAGTCCGGTGTATTTCGGCGCGGAACCGCCGATCGGTTCGAACATGCTCACACCGGTCGGGTTGAGGTTTGCACCCGCGGAGACGCCCATGCCGCCGGAGGTCATCGCCGCGAGGTCGGTGATGATGTCGCCCATCAGATTTTCCGTGACGATTACATCGAACCATTCCGGGTTCTTGACCATCCACATCGTGGTCGCATCGACGTGGCAATAGGCGGTTTTGACCATCGGATATTCTTTGGCCATCGCGTTGAAGGCCCGCTCCCACAAACCGCACACATAGGTGAGGACGTTGGTTTTGCCGACCAGCGTGAGCTGCGAAGTGTAACCGGCTTTCCGATCCGCCTCGGAGAGGCCGCGCCACGGATTTTCCGCCGAATGGCGCTTCTTCGCCAGTTCGAAGGCGAACTTCAGACAGCGATCGACCTGATACCGGGAATAAACCCAGTTCTGGCAGGCGATCTCTTCAGGTGTGTCGATCATGACGTTGCCGCCCATGCCGGTGTAAACGCCGCCGGAATTCTCCCGGACGACGACGTAATCGATATCTTCGGGCTTTTTGTTGGCCAGCGGGGTCTCCACGCCCGGATAGAGTTTGACCGGGCGCAGATTGATGTATTGATCGAGATCGAAACGCAGCTTGAGCAGAATTCCTTTTTCCAGAATTCCCGGCTTCACGTCCGGATGACCAATCGCGCCAAGCAATACCGCATCATGAGCGGAAAGCTGTTCCTTCGCGTCGGCGGGAAGGGTTTCGCCGGTGGCGAGGTAGTGTTCGCCGCCCCAGTTGTAATATTTTTTCTCGGTCGTGAAACCGAACTTCCGCCCCGCGGCATCGAGAACCTTGACCGCTTCGGCGATCACTTCCGGGCCGGTGCCGTCGCCCGGGAGAACTGCGATCTTATATTGTTTCGACATTTGATTTTCTCTCCTCGAATTGAAATGCCTTGCTCTCTTGTCAATACCGGTGCTGCTTGCTGTTGGCCAGCACCCGCAGCCGGAGGGCGTTCAGCCGGATGAAGCCTTCGGCGTCCTTGTGATTGTAGGATTCGGTGCCTTCGAAGCTGGCGATTGAATCGTCGTACAAGCTGTATTCGCTGCGGCGGCCGGTGACGTGGCAGGCGCCCTTGAAGAGCTTCACGCGGACGTCGCCGGTGACGAATTTCTGACTTTCGGTGATCATCACCTGCAGCATCTCCCGCTCCGGCGCGAACCAGAACCCGTTGTAAATCATGTCGGCGTAACGCGGAATCAGACTGTCGCGCAGATGCATCACCTCCCGGTCGAGCGTGATCTCCTCCAATCCGCGGTGGGCCAGGTGGAGAATCGTGCCGGCGGGGGTTTCGTAAACGCCGCGCGACTTCATGCCGACGAAACGGTTTTCAACGATGTCGATGCGGCCGACGGCATGCTTTTTGCCGATGGCGTTGAGTTCCCGCATCAAATTGGCGGGCGAGAGTTCACGGCCGTTGACCTTCGTCGGAATTCCCTTTTCGAAGGTGATGATCACATCTTCCGGCTGATCGGCGGCCTTCGACAGCGGTTCGGTCATCACGGCGATGTCCTCGGGGAATTCGTTCCACGGATCTTCGAGGATGCCGCCTTCGAAACTGATGTGCAGCAAATTGCGGTCCATGCTGTACGGTTTCTTGGCCGATACGGCCACCGGGATGTTGTTCGCCTTGGCGTATTCGATCATGTCGAGACGGCCGGTGAACTTCCACGCCGGATCACGCCACGCGGCGATCACCTTGATGTTCGGGTCGATCGCATTGGCGTTCAATTCGAACCGGACCTGGTCGTTTCCCTTTCCGGTCGCGCCGTGACAGATCGCGTCGGCGCCTTCGGCCTTTGCGACTTCGACCAGGCGCTTGGCGATCAGCGGCCGGGCGATCGAGGTGCCGAGCAGATAATTGTTCTCATAAATCGCGCCGCCCTGCAGCATCGGGAAGATGAAATCGCGGGCGAACTCCTCATTGAGGTCGTCGATGATGCATTTGCTTGCGCCGGTGGCGATCGCTTTGGCTTCGAGCCCGTCGAGTTCCTCGCCCTGGCCGACGTCGGCGCAGTAGCAGATCACTTCCGCCTGATAGGTTTCCTTGACCCATTTGACGATCACGGACGTGTCCAGACCGCCGGAATATGCGACTACAACTTTCATTTTCTCAAGCTCCTTGGTTGATGAGATAATTGGTGCTGGTCGGGAATGCGAATTCAAGTCCTTCGGCATTGAACCGTTCCAGAATGGCGAAATTAACTTCCTGCTTCCATTTCACGAACTCATTCCAGTCGGTGGTCTGGAACCAGATGATCACGTTGATGTCCAGCGAATACGCCTGAAAATCGCTGAAATGGATGATCGGCGGATTCTTTTCGGCGTCGAACCCGGGATGCGATGCGAAAATCTCGTTGAGAATCTCCAGCGCCCGGCGCATCTTCTCCGGCGTCGTATCGTAGGTGAGATTGAGCGTGAAACTGTGTTTGATGTTCGGTCGGCGCGAAATATTGTTGATCGTTCCGTCGGCGGCGACCCGGTTCGGCAGATTCCAGATCGTGCCGTCGAGCGCGCGGATCCGGGTGCTCCGGAAGCCGACCGATTCAATGATTCCGTCGATTTCTCCGATGATGACCCGGTCGCCGATTTGAAACGCCTTGTCGGAAATGAGCGACACCGCACCGAACATGTTCGCGATTGTATTCTGTGCGGCGAACGCCACCGCCAGACCGGCGACGCCGGCGCCGGTCAGCAGTGCGGTCACGTTCAGATTGAAGAGGTTCTGGGCGATGAAGATCACCGCCATGATCCAGACTGCGATCAATACCGCGCGCCGGACGAGATCCACCAGCAGATTATTCATCTGGCAGCCGGTTGTTGCCACTCGTTGCCGGAACCGTTCTTCGATGATGCCGATGATTCGGAAGATCCCCCAGAGAATGCAGAGAATGAAGCATGCGTAAAGAAGTTTCGCCAGCCAGAGATCCATCGAACCGGGGAAATTCACCAGTTTGTTGCATCCGGAAAGCCCCAGCAGCAGCACCAGCAGTGTGACTGGAGCATTGATTTTCGTCAAGATCAGCACATCGAGGTCGCCCGGCGTCTTCCGGGCGATCCGCAGCAGGACATGTTTGATGAACAAATAAACCAGAATCGTTACCAGCAGCGTAACACCGATCCCGATCAGAAAGCTGATGAGATTCTGATGTTCCGCGGCGAACCAGTCGCTGATTATTTGCATAATATACTGAAAATAACCGATGCTCTCTTCGATCGTGGCGACCTCCTCCAGCTCGGTTACGACCGGCTCGATATCCACCGTCTCCGGCAGAACCGGTTCCGCCGGAGGAACGGTTTCCGCAACGGCGGCTGTCGCGGCTGCGGCTGCTGCGAAAATCCGAAACAATATCATTTTTTCAAAACTTTCCCGCTTGTACTTTAAAAACATCGGAAATCAATTTATATTAAAATAGCTCGTTTTTGATTTTTAACAACCTGAAACCGTGAAAATCTGGCGCCATTTTTTCCGGTTTCAAATCACGTGACCGGGAATTCGGGAGATGGCGGAGGAATTTTTTCAAGTTCTGGCGGAGTGTCTGGAGCGGGAGGGACGGCGGAAAGGCCGGCCCGGCATCGCGCCGGAGGTGTTGAAGGAATTTTTCACCGATTCCCGTCCGGAAACGGAGGAGCTCCGGTCGCAGCCGCGCCGGAAGGCGGCACCGCCTTCGATGCCGCCTCATTCTCTTATTCAGGCGTCTCCTGCTCTGGAAACTTCAGCTTCATCATCGTCCTCCGTTCCGATTTCCGCTTCCGCGACCGGGAATGGCGGTGATGTCGCATTGCCGGATTCCCTGGATATGCTTGCGGAGACGGTCGCGCAGTGCCGCCGCTGCATTCTCGCGGAAACGCGGCAGCATGTGGTATTCGGAGAAGGAAATCCCCACGCCGGATTGATGTTCATCGGCGAAGGACCGGGAGCCGACGAAGACCGTCTGGGACGCCCGTTCGTCGGACGGGCCGGGCAGCTGCTCGATAAAATGATTGCGGCGATGCAGTTTACGCGTGAAGAGGTTTACATCGCCAACATCGTGAAATGCCGCCCCCCCGGCAACCGGGTGCCGTCGCCGGATGAGGCCGCCTGCTGTATCGGCTATCTCAAAAAACAGATCGAATTGATCCGGCCGGAAGCAATCGTGCTCCTCGGCGCCACCGCCGTAACCTTCCTGCTCGGCCCGGTCGGCGGCATCACCCGGGTGCGCGGCAGGTGGTTCGCCTACGAGGGGATTCCGGTCATGCCGACCTTTCACCCCGCCTATCTTCTGCGCCAGGAGTCGGCCAAGCGCGAAGCGTGGATCGATCTCCAGATGGTGATGAAGGTTTTCGGCAAGACGCCGCCGTCACGGAAGCGTGCCTGAGAGATCCGATTCCGGGCGGACGGCAAGGTTCAGATTGATTTCCCGCGGCGCCTGATCGGTCGGTTCCCAGAGGAATACATCGCCCGGCTGCGTCGCATAGGCAGGTTTCAATCCGTAGGCGAAGGGAATCCGGAATTGTTCGACGGCGCCGTCCGCGCCGCGCAGCAGAAGCTGAAGATCCACATCGTAACTCGGTACGGAGAGCACCTCCACTCCGATCCGGAGTTTCCCTGCCGCGCTTTCCCCGATGCGGATGGCGAAATGCGGATCGTCGCATGGATACGGCATCCCGGTGTTTTCCACTCCGGAGAGCAGAAACGGTAGCGATGTAAGTGGCGCATCCGGTGGCGCCACGCGGAAAAGAACCACTTGATTTCCATAGGAATTTGCCATTGTGACCGGACGGACGCGCGGATCCGCGGCAAGACGCCGCCGCAGTTTTTCCAGTTCACCTGTGCTTGAAACGTCATGAAGGTCAAGCACGATGGTGTCGCCGGTTCGCAGGGCATCGGCATCCGGGGCGGCGGTTTCAAATTCGAAGATGAAGTGACCGCGCAACCGCTGCGATGCAAACACCCGGCTTCCCTGAGGAATTTTTTCCTTCAGAAAATCGAGCGCGGCATCACACTCCGGCAGGCGTTCCACCGCGGCGTAGGAGTATTTCCCGACCCACGGGCCTTTGCCAAAGAAGTAGTAACAGCACACCGTGCTGAAACAGACCGCAATGAGCGCGGCAGGAAAAAGATGTTTTCCGGAAACGGCGGGGAGCGGAGCGGCGAGGAATTTCAATACGCGGGAATTCCGGCCGCAGCGGAGTTTATTCGCATTGAGGATGGCCATGACGAGAAGAAGAACGGTGATTTCCAGCCCGTACTGCATGACGATGTTTTTGACGTCGGGCGAATTCTGCAGGCAGACCCCGGCGAAGAGCGGAACCGTCGCGACGGCGAGTCGGGGAAAGGATACGAGCAGAAAAAGTTCCGGCAGCAGCAGCGTGAAGACGAATGCGAAGTTCTGCCATTGCAGAACCGTTCCGAAAAACGCTCCGGGCCGGAGAAACGGCGAGAGCGCCACTTCAATCGGCGTGTTTCCGAGCTGCGCATAATGAAACATCTGGGAGTAATGCTCCGCGTCAAGGCTTCGCGGCATGACGGCCATTGAAATAAGGAAGAAGAAGGCGACGGAACCGAGAAAAAGAGCGATTCCTGCCGCATATTTCCGGCGTGTGAGAAGATAAAGCGCGTAACCCGCCCAGAAAACCGCCACCGTCTCCTGAATCAGAAACGAGATTCCCAGCACCAGATACATTCCCGTCCGTTTCCGGCACGCCCGGCAGAGGAAGAAGCCGAAGATCGCCGGAATCATGAAGTTGATCGGGTGAAATCCGTAAAAGAGCGAGAGCGGCTGATTGGAGATCGTCGGATTAAGCGCTCCGAGCAGCGCGAAGAGCGCCGCCGTCGGTCGTGTGAATCCGAGTTTCCGCGCCAGCAGATACGAGAGCGGAATGACCGAATAGATCAGCAATGCATTGACCGCGAAGATCGTTTCGGGCGCGGGGGCAATCCGGATGAGTCCGGTCATCACCAGCGTCGGAAGCGGATTCCAGTGGCCGGCCACCGCGAGGAAATCCCGCAATGAATGGCCGTCCTGAAACGCGAGGCGCAGATAATTGGTCGCATATTCGCCCCAGTCCTGATAGAAAAGGAAGAGCGCCCGGCTGGCGTGGCGCTGCATGTGAAATCCCCACGATGCGGCCAGAAGATAGAAGAGGACGATCAGCAGTGGGACATACCGTTCTGCGGAACTCAAATCGCATTGCCTCCACGGTTCGGTTCGTGCGGCGGCCGTCCGGAAGACGATCCACGCTCCGAGGGCGAATCCGGCGGGCAGCGTGAGATATTCGAGCGGAAAAAACACCAGCGGCCAGAAAAGCACCCCCGGCAGGAGAATGCCGGTCCAGACCGGTTTCCGGAGCAGGAGCGCCGCGGCGGCCGCGACGAGAACGGCGCACGGCATCACGATTGCCGAACTTTCCGCGAAGGGAATGACACGATAATAAATCATGTCGAGCGCCCGGATTTCAAAACATGCGCCGGCGAAAAACAATGTTGCCGGTAGAAGCGAAAGGAGCCGCAGCAGTGTCGCCGCAGGAGACGGCAATTCGAAATCTTTCGGCATGGGACAATCCTTTTGTTGCATTTTTTTTAAGATAATTCGGGAAACTCCCCTTTGCAAATTTGACAATGGAACTTTTTCGGGCAATATTGATAGAACGATTTTTATCTGAGTCATGAGGAGAAGCCGTCACCAATGAAAAATCAGCACACCGTATCCATCCGTCCCGCCGCAAGGGAAGAACTTCACGTGATTGCCGCGCTGGCCGGTACGATCTGGCCGATGACCTATGCCGGGATTCTCGGCGCCGATCAGATCGAATACATGCTTGAGATGATGTACGCCGGTCGGGTTCTGGAGCAGGAATACGACACTGGTGTGCGTTTTTTTCTGATTATTGACGGCGACAAGGCGGTCGGATTCTTCTCCTTCGGAGTGGAAGGGGACGGGAAAGACAAGGTTGCCAAACTGCACAAGCTTTATCTTGACGCAAGCCGGCACGGACAGGGCATCGGTTCCCTCGCGCTCCGGCGGGCGGCGGAAGAGGCGCGCCGCGCGGGGTTCCGCCGCATGATACTGGACGTCAACCGCAACAACGCCCGGGCGATCCGGGCGTATGAGCGCAACGGTTTCGTCAAGCGCGAAGTCGTGGACATCCCGATCGGCAATGGATTTGAAATGAACGACTTCATCATGGAGAAGGATTTGACGCTCAGCGGCCGGATCCTCTCTTTCGGGTCGCTCAATCTGGATTTGATCTATCAGTTGCCGCACGCACTGCACAGCGGGGAAACGCTCCAGTCGAAGAGTTATCGCGTCGGCGCCGGCGGCAAGGGCGCGAACCAGTCGATCGCCGCCGCCCGCGCCGGTGTGACGACGCTGCACATCGGCCGGATCGGGCCGGAGGGGGAATTGCTGCGCGAGAATCTGAGTCGGGCGGGCGTGAACGTTTCGCTTCTTGAAAAGGGAAGCACGCCGACCGGTCACGCGGTGATCCTGATCGACGAGAACGGCAACAATTCGATCGTGCTCTATCCGGGAGCGAATTTTGAAATCACTCCCGAACAGTTGGATCGGGTGCTGCGCGAGGCGGCGCCGGGGGATATTCTTCTGTTGCAGAATGAAACCAATCTGGTTGCCGAAGCGATCCGGCGTGCGCACGCCGCCGGGATTCGGGTCGCCTTCAACTTCGCGCCGTTCGACGTCGCGGCGGTGGCGGCTCTGCCGCTGGAACAGGTCGATTTCCTGCTCGTGAACGAAGTCGAAGGCGCCGGATTGAGCGGGGTCTCTGAACCGGAAAAGATCGTGGACGAACTGACGCGCCGTTATCCCGGTTGCACGGTGGTTCTGACGCTCGGTCCGGATGGCGCGCTGGCCGGACGGGATGCGGAACGCTGTCGCGCCGCGTCGCCGCCGGTCAAAGTGGTGGAGACGACGGGAGCGGGAGATACTTTTATTGGCTATTTTCTTTCCGGCGTGCTCCGGGAGCGGTCGCTGAAGGAATCGCTGGAACTGGGATGCCGTGCGGCGGCGTTGAGTGTGAGCCGCCCCGGCGCGGCCGAATCGATCCCGGCCCGGGAGGAACTTGAAACGGTGTTCGGTACGGCGGAAGCCGGGGAGGAGGGGAGAGATGCCCGAATGGGTTGACATGTTGCCGCTCTGGCTGATGGCACTGGCGTTTCTGCTGCTGGCGGGGGCATGTTCGAGCAAGATTTCGAGCATTCTCAATGTGCCGGTGCTGCTGGTGTTTCTCGGGCTGGGGATGGTGGTTGGTTCGGATTGCCTCGGGCTGATCCATTTCAGCAATGCGGGAGCGGCGAACGTCATCGGCACGGTGGCGATGGCGTTCATTCTGTTTTCCGGCGGATACGATACGCGCTGGCGTTCGGTGCGCAAGGTGATCGGATACGGAACCGTTCTTTCGACGCTCGGAGTTCTGCTTACGGCGCTGCTGGTTGGTGCGTTCTGCAAATTCGCGCTCGGGTTTTCGACGAACTGGAGTCTGCTGCTCGGGGCGATCGTCTCTTCGACCGATGCGGCGGCTGTGTTTTCGATTTTGCGGAGCCGGAGCGTGAGTTTGAGCGGAAAACTGCAGCCGCTTCTGGAATTCGAGTCCGGGAGCAACGACCCGATGGCCGCATTTCTCACGCTCTTTCTGGTGGGAATTGCGACCGGGTCGGGGGAATCGTACTGGATGATTTTTCCGGCGTTTCTGGTGAAGATGAGCCTCGGAGTGCTCTCCGGGATCATCATAGGAAAACTGGCGGCCTGGCTCTTCAACGTGATCGATTTCGAGTATGACGGACTCTATTACGTGCTCGGAATCGGCGTGGTGCTCCTCGCATACGGCGGGGCGGAGTCGATCGGCGGAAACGGGTTCATGTCGGTTTATGTGGCCGGGCTGGTGATGGGGAATTCCAAATTCATCTATCAGCACGGACTCGGGCGGTTCCACGACGGAATCGGCTGGCTGATGCAGCTGATGCTGTTCGGCATGCTGGGGCTGCTGGTGTTTCCGCGGCAGTTGCTCGGCGTGACGTTCGCGGGGATGGCGATTTCGCTTTTCATGATGCTGATTGCGCGTCCGTTGATGGTTTTTCTCTGTCTGATCGGGAGTTCCTTCAATCGACGGGAACGGTTGTTCGCGTCGTGGGTGGGGCTGCGCGGCGGCGCGCCGATCATGCTGGCGACGTTTCCGTTGATGGCGGATCTGCCGGAGAGCTGGAAACTTTTCAACATCGTGTTTTTCATCGTGTTGACTTCGGTGATTATCCAGGGCAAGACGCTGATGCCGCTGGCGCGACTTCTGAAACTGGATCGCCCGCTGCGGGTGAAACCCCGGGTGCCGCTCGAATTTGAGAATACCGGAACGATCAACGGCGACATGGTCGAATACGAAGTTCTCCCCGATGCGCCGTTCGTGGGCAAGAGCATCGCCGAACTCGGGCTGCCGGCGGGGGCGTTGATTCTGCTGATCCGGCGGGGGCGGGAGTTTGTCGTGCCGCACGGGAGCACGCGCATTCAGCCGCATGACGGGTTGATGATTCTGGCCGAACCGGAGGTGCTGGCGCAGGCGGAGCCGGTGCTGGCGGGAGGAGCGTATCGGGATGAGGAGTAAGTTCAGGGCATGAGCGTTCGTCACTGGATTCGCCGGAAACTTTTCTGGCTGTACATGAAAATCGTCCGGGAGAAAGCTGCGCCGGAATACATTGCCCGCGGCTGGGCGATCGGAATGTTTTACGGTTGTCTGATTCCCTTCGGGCTTCAGTTGATCTGCTCGATTCCGACGGCGTTTCTGTTGAAGGGGAGCAAAATCGGCGCAACGCTCGGGACGTTGATCACCAATCAGGTGACGATCTTCTTCATTTATCCCGCGCAGTGTTACATCGGCGGTAAATTGATGGGCGAGGCGCTGCCGTTTCACGATGTGGAACTCGCGTTCGGCGACGTCATTGAAAAACAGGATTTCCGGGCGCTTTTCAACCTGAGCGGCGACCTGGTGATTTCTTTCTTTCTCGGCGGCATTCTCTTCGCGCTGGTGATGACGCCGCTGACCTATTTCCTGATCCTCAAACTGGTGCGCTCCTATCGCGCACTGCGGTTGAAAAGAAAGAAAAATCGCTTGTAAAATTTTCTTTTGTGATGTATATTCAGGTAAAATATACACTTTAAGAAAAAACACGGGAGGTTTTTCATCATGTCGAAACACGTTTTGGTTACCGGCGGCGGGCGCGGGATCGGCGCCGGAATCGTCGAACGTCTGGCTTCGGAGGGTTGGGATGTCGCCTTCTGCGGCCGGAAACCGGAAACGGAATTCCGCGCCTGGTGTACGGAGTTGACGGAGCGTTACAAAGTGCGTACGCTCTACGTGCAGGCGGACGTGTCTTCGGCGGAGGATCGGAAACGGCTGCTGGAGCGCGTCATCGCCGAATTCGGATCGCTTGAGGCGCTGGTGAACAACGCCGGCGTGGCGCCGCTGGAGCGGTGCGATCTGCTGGAAATGAGCGAGGAAAGTTTCGATCGGGTGATGTCGATCAACCTCAAGGGGCCGTTTTTCCTGACGCAGCAGATCGGGCGTTATTTTGCGGAAAAGAAAATTCGCGGCTGCATCGTCAACATCGGGAGCATCTCGGCGACGGTGGCGAGCATCAGCCGCGGGGAATACTGCATCTCCAAGGCGGGGGTGGCGATGGCGACGAAATTGTTCGCGGTCAAGATGGCGGAGTTCGATGTGCCGGTGTATGAGATCCGGCCCGGGGTCATCGCCAGCGACATGACCAGCACCGTGAAGGCGAAATATGACAAATTGATCGCCGATGGATTGATGCTTCAGCCGCGCTGGGGACAGCCGGAGGATATCGGCAAGGCGGTGGCGATGCTGCTGCGGGGAGATCTGGCATATTCGACCGGGCAGGTGATTCAGGTTGACGGCGGCATGGAGATCGGCCGTTTATGACGCCGCGTCTTGTGCACACGCTGGTGATCGGCAGCGGCGCCGCCGGGCTGGCGGCCGCGCTCCGGTTGAAGGCGGAGGGGATCGACGATCTGCTCGTATTGACTGAGGGTCTGGAACGTGGGACGAGCATCAATACCGGCAGCGACAAGCAGACCTATTACAAACTCGGCCTTTACGGTTCCGAAGCCGATTCGGTGCATTTGCTGGCGGAAACGCTCTTCGAAGGCGGTTCGGTACACGGAGACATCGCGCTGGTCGAGGCGGCGCTTTCGGATCGCTGTTTTCAGCATCTGGTGAATCTCGGCGTGCCGTTTCCGCACGATTCGTTCGGGCAGTACATCGGTTACAAAACCGACCACGACCCGAAACGGCGGGCGACCAGCTGCGGACCGTACACTTCGCGCGAAATGTGTCGTGCGCTGATCCGGGCGACGGAAAAGGCGAATGTGGAGTTTGCCGGGAAACGGGTCGTCGCGGAGCTTCTGGTGCTGAAAAACCGTGCGGCCGGAGCGGTGGCGTGGAACGCGCAGACGAATGAATTTGAAGTTTATCTTTCTGAAAACGTGGTGTTCGCGACCGGCGGTCCGGGCGGATTGTATCAGACGAGCGTTTATCCGGTGGGGCATTTCGGCGGGATCGGTCTGGCGTTGAAGGTTGGGGCGCTCGCGCGGAATCTGCCGGAGTCGCAATTCGGACTGGCGTCGTTGAAGTTCCGCTGGAATGTATCGGGCACCTACATGCAGGTGCTGCCGCGTTTCATTTCGACGGCGGCGGACGGGCGGAGCGACGCGCGTGAATTTCTGCTGGAACATTTCCCCGATTCGGGCGAAATGAATACGATGGTGTTTTTGAAGGGATATCAGTGGCCGTTCGATGTGAAGAAGGCGACCGCGGGATCGTCGCGGATCGATCTTCTGGTGCATGCGGAGATCGTGGAGAAGAAACGGCGCGTGTTCCTCGATTTCCGGAGCAATCCGGAGGGACTGGATTTCGCGGCGCTGGCGCCGGAGGCGCGGGAATATCTGGAGAAATCCGGCGCGTGTTTCGGTACTCCATTGGAACGTCTCCGCAAAATGAATCCCGGCGCGGTGGATCTTTATGCCGAACACGGAATCGATTTATCCAGTGAAATGCTGGAGATCGCGGTCTGCGCGCAGCACAACAACGGCGGATTGGCGGGCAATCTCTGGTATGAATCCGAGAACATCGCCCATTTGTTTCCGATCGGTGAAGTGAATGGTTCCCACGGCGTCTGCCGTCCGGGCGGTTCGGCGTTGAACGCGGGGCAGGTGGGGGCGTTCCGGGCGGCGGAGTTCATCGCGCATCGTTATCGGGAGTGGACGCTCGACACCGCCGCGGCCGGAGTTCTGGCGGAGGCGGTGCTCGATGATTTGAAGCGCAGACTGCGGGGGAAACGCGACTGGCGTGCGGACCGGAAGGAGTTGCAGCGGCGGATGACCGAATTCGGCGGGCATCTGCGCCGGGTCGATCAGCTGGACGGCGCCGCCGATGCGGCGCGGAAACTCCTGGACGATGTGTTTCAGGAGGGGTATCCGGCGGCGGACACCATTCATGCGATCACGAATTTCCAGTTGATTTACGCGCATTGGCTGTATCTGGAATCGATCGCATTTGCGGCGTCGTCGGGGATGGGATCGCGCGGTTCGGGTGCGATGATCGCTTCCGACGGCGCATTGATTCCGGAGAATTCGGTGTTCCGCCGTTTCGTGCTGGAAACTGTGTTGACTGGAGCGGGAGTTCGCGTACGCTGGGCGCCGCGGCGGGAACTGCCGGAAACGGACGGGTGGTTCGAACAGATCTGGTCGGAATATCGCGACGGGAAAGTTTTTGAAAATGTTTGATTTTTCGATTCTGCGGCAGTTGCGCAAGAAAAATGCGTTGAGCATCGGAGAACTTGCCGAGGCGAGCGGCGTTTCCGTTTCGGTGATATCGAAGCTCGAACGCAATCAGACGCGGGCGGAACTCGACACGCTTTCACGCCTGGCGCGGGTGTTCGGCGTGAGCGCGGCGGAACTGCTCAATCTGGCGGAAACCCGTCCGAGTTGCCCGCAGACGGCACGGGAACATCGTTCGGAAGATTTTCTTTTTGAGGAGATCGATTGCCGGAACGCGCGGCTGCTGCATGGGCGTGCACCCGCCGGAGCGCGCGTGAGCCGGCCGCGCATTCACCGGGATGATTATGAGCTGTGCTGGGTGCTGGGCGGGCGGCTACGCATTTCGCTGCCGTCGGAAACGCATGAACTGGCGCCGGGGGAATCGCTTCAATTCGACGCATTGCTCGAGCACACCTATGAAGCATTGACCGAGTGTGAGATATTGATTGTTCATTTGCGAAAGGAGAACCGGTTCTGATGAAAAATAATTACCCGAAAATTGCGTCGATGAAAACCGTGGACGCCTTCCGTGCGCATCTGGCGGAGCTGGGAATAGAACTGTCCGTCGATGATGCGATTGCCGCCGCACCGGAGTCGCCGTTGTCCGAATCGCTGGAGTATCATGGAATTCGGATCGGGAACCGGTGGTGTATTCTTCCGATGGAGGGGTGGGACTGCCGGGCGGACGGAGCGCCGAGTGAATTGACGCGCCGCCGCTGGCTGCGTTTTGCCGGGAGCGGAGCGAAATTATTGTTCGGCTGCGAGGCGTGCGCGGTGATGGAGTCCGGGCGCAGCAACACCCGGCAATTGATGCTGACGCGCGAGACGATGCCGGCATTGAAGGCGCTCCGGGAGGAGATGGTGCGGACGCATGCAGCGAAATTCGGTACGGCCGACGATCTCTGCATCGGGCTTCAACTGACGCATTCGGGTCGTTACAGCCACCCGCACGACGATGCGAAACTTGAATCGGTGACGGCGTATGAACATCCGCTGCTCGATGAGAAATTCCACTGCACGAAGGCGAACGTCGTCTCGGATGAAGAGGTGCATAACATTGTGGCACATTTCATTTCCGCGGCGAAGCTGGCGTATGAGGCGGGATTCCGTTTCGTGGATGTGAAGATGGCGCACGGATATCTCGGGCATGAATTTCTGAGCGCATATACGCGGCCCGGGATTTACGGCGGAAGTTTCGAGAATCGGACGCGGTTTTTCCGGGAGATCGTCGAAGGCATCCGGAACGCGGTTCCGGCTCTGGAGATCGGCATGCGTTTTTCGCTCTTCGACTGCATTCCGTTCGAGAAGGGGCCGGACGGCGTCGGCGTGCCGATGGAGCGCGGCGATGTGCGGGTCGGCAATTACCGTTACGCCTTCGGCGGCGACGGAACCGGACTGGGGATCGATCTTGCCGAACCGA